>VSOO01000113.1 GCA_009774895.1 Alistipes sp.
GTCTCGTTCACGCCGAAGCCCGCGTCGCAGCGCTCCTTGGCGGCACGCGACGCCCCGTCGCGCGGCCCGAGGTTGCCGAACGCAGGGTAGCGGCGCTCCAGGTAGTAGTCGCGGTCCTCCTCGGCGATGTCCGAGGGCTTCTTGGCGCCCGAGCGGATCGCCTTCACGTCCTCGATCTTCTTCGGCACCCAGATGCGGCCGTCGTTACGCAGCGACTCCGACATGAGGGTCAGCTTCGACTGCTGGTCGCCGTGCACGGGGATGCACGTGGGGTGGATCTGCGTGAAGCAGGGATTGGCGAAGCCGGCACCCTTGCGGTAGCACTGGAATGCGGCCGAGCCGTTCGAAGCCATGGCGTTGGTCGAGAGGAAGAATACGTTGCCGTAACCGCCCGTGGCGATGACCACGGCATGCGCACCGTGGCGCTCGATCTCGCCCGTCACCAGGTTGCGGGCGATGATGCCGCGGGCCTCGCCGTCCTCGATCACGATGTCGAGCATCTCGTGGCGCGGGTAGCTCTTGACCGAACCTGCGGCGATCTCCTTGTTCAGCGCGGCATAGGCGCCCAGCAGGAGCTGCTGGCCCGTCTGGCCGCGGGCATAGAACGTACGCGACACCTGCGCGCCGCCGAACGAACGGTTGGCCAGCAGGCCGCCGTACTCGCGGGCGAAAGGCACGCCCTGGGCCACGCACTGGTCGATGATCAGGTTGGCCACCTCGGCCAGACGGTAGACGTTGGCCTCGCGGGCACGGTAGTCGCCGCCCTTGATCGTGTCATAGAAGAGGCGGTATACCGAGTCGTTGTCGTTCTGATAGTTCTTGGCCGCATTGATACCGCCCTGCGCTGCGATCGAATGCGCGCGGCGGGGCGAGTCCTGAATGCAGAATACCTTCACGTTGTATCCGAGTTCGCCGAGCGAAGCGGCTGCGGAAGCACCGCCCAGGCCGGTTCCGACGATGATGATGTCGAGCTTGCGCTTGTTCGCGGGGCTGACTACCTTGATCGCTGCCTTGTGATTGCTCCACTTCTGAGCGAGTTCGCCGGCAGGAATTTTAGCATCTAAATTGAAAGCCATATTTCGTGTGTGTTTATTGTTCGGAAAACGGGTTCATTAGCAGCCTGCGCAGCAACCTGCGGCAGCCTCAACGGCTTCGGCGGCGCCGGAAACGGCGGTCGTGGCCATGGCGGCCTCACGCAGACAGGGGCAGAAGAAGTAGACGAGCACCACGACGGCGAAGCCCGCGAAAACGAGCGTGGCCACCACGTTGGCGATGCACTTCAGACGGGGATACCACGTGTCGTTGGCCCAGCCCACGGTCTGGAACATCGACCACACGCCGTGCGTGAGGTGGAACCACAGCGCTGCGAACCACACGAGGTAGAGCACCACGTAATACCACTGCGAGAAGGTGTAGGCGATCAGCGCGGCGCCGTTCGCGGGCGAGTAGCCCAGCGAGTTGGCGTGGTCGCCCATGAGCTCCACGAGCTGCATCTTGGCCCAGAAGTTGGCCAGGTGCAGACCCAGGCCGGCCAGCACGATGAAGCCCAGCACGAGCATGTTCTTCGAAGCCCACGCCACGCCGGGCTCCTTCACCGTCACGGCGTAGCGCTGCGAGCCGCGCGCCTTGTAGTTGTTGAGCGTCAGCACCACGGCGTAGATCAGGTGCACGAGCACGCCGGCGGCGAGCACGGCCGTGCCCACGAGCGCATACCAGTTGGCGCCCAGGAACGCACAGATCAGGTTATACCCCTCGGGCGAGAGGATCGCCGTGATGTTCATGGACATGTGGAAGAGGATAAAGAGCACCAGGAATGCACCCGAGACGCTCATTACTAACTTCTTGCCAAGCGAAGAATTGGTCAAAAAACAGTTCATGGTCTTGAAATTTTGTTTATATTTGTTAAAAATTTATGTGTTCACGAGCACAAAGATAATTATTGTTTGCAGAATAACAACATTTTCAGACCGGATTTTCTATCCCCTCACAGCTTATGACGGACAAAAAAGAGATTCGCCGCACGATGAAGCGGCTCAACCTGTCGCTCTCGGCCGAAGCGCGTTCGGAGCGCTCCGAGCGGCTTTTCGCCGAGGTGGCGGCCACGGCGGAATTCGCCGCGGCACGCACCGTGGCCCTCTTCGCCTCGCTGCCCGACGAGCCCGACACCGCCGCGGCACTCGCGGCCTGGGCCGCGGACAAACGCCTGGTCGTGCCGCGCGTCGCGGGCGACGAGATGGAGTTCTACGACTATGTGCCCGACGCCATGCGCAGCGGCGCTTTCGGCATCGACGAACCGCAGGGCGCGACGCCCTGTCCGCCGGAGCGGATCGACCTGATCGTCGTGCCCGGCACGGCCTTCACCCGTGCCGGCGCCCGCATGGGCCGCGGCCGCGGCTACTACGACCGCTACCTCTCGCGCCCCGGCTTCCGCGCCCGCACCGTCGGCGTCTGCTACACCCACCAGCTGCTCGACACGCTGCCCGTCGAACCGCACGACGTGCCGCTCGACCGCGTAATCGCCGGATGACCACAAACTGATCGCCGGATGACCTCGCGGCCCGCGGCCGACGCTTTCGGCCTCGGGAGCACCGCCCCCCCCGAAAACAGAACCGGGACGGCTCGTCGGAGGAGCGCATCCCGGTTTTTTCCCGGCTGCGAGGCCTGCTAACCGAAGAGCGGAAGCAGGTATTTCGACAGGGCGTATCCGCCCGCCAGCAGCCACACGTAGAGCAGTCCCGCGAGCAGGAACGGGCGGGCTCCCGCCTGCCTGAACTTGGCGAAGCTCGTCTCGGTGCCGAGCGCCGTCATGGCCATCGTCAGCAGGAAGGTGTCGAACTCGTTGATTCCCGCGACCACGCCCTGCGGCAGCAGGTCGAAGGAGTTGAACCCGATGACGGCCAGGAAGCCGAACGCGAACCACGGAACGGCGATCGTACGCTTCGCCCCCGCGGCATCCGCCGCCGTGCCGCGCCGCGCCGCGAAGAAGCTCATCACCAGCAGCACGGGCGCCAGCATCATCACGCGGATCATCTTGGTAATGGTGGCCGCATCGGCGATCTCGGGCCCCATGGCGTTGCCGGCCCCCACCACGTGGGCCACCTCGTGCAGCGTCGAACCGGTGTACACGGCCATCTGCTCGGGCGTGAGCGCGAGCAGGCCGCTGCGCCACAGCGCGGGATAGAGAAACATCGACACCGTGCCGAAGATCACCACCGTGGATACGGCCACCGCCGTCTTGTGGGGCTCGCAGCGCACCACGCCCTCGGCGCCGAGCACGGCCGCCGCACCGCAGATCGAACTGCCCGTGGCGGTCATCAGCGCCGTGTCGGCATCCATCTTCATCAGGCGACCCAGCGCCACGCCCAGCAGCAGCGTCGCCACCACCACAACCGCATCGACCGCAATGGCCGGCAGACCGATGGCCGCCACCTGGGCGAACGTAAGCCGGAAACCGTAGAGCACGATACCCAGCCGCAGCAGCTGCTTCGAACAGAACCTGATGCCCGGCACCCACGTCTCGGGCAGGTGGTTGCGCAGGCTGTTGGCATAGACCATACCGAGCAGGATACCCACGATCAGCGGACTGAACGAGAGTTTGCGCACGAAGTCGAATTCGGCGATGTAGAACGCCGAAAACGAGAAAAGAGCAATGAGCAGAATGCCGTGCAGCACATTGCCCCGTTGTTCGTTGATTATCATATATATTCCTATTTCAACCGTTGTATTCCCACACCACCGGGGCCCGCTCCGTATCCGGTTCCGCACACAGGACTGCCAGGTTCGGGCCTTTTACGGACGGACTCCCGTCGGCGGAAAAAACCGTTTTACACTACGGTTTGCCCGGCCTGCCGGACGCATCGGGCTCCATGGCAACTGTTTTGCCGCCCCGGCTTCACCGTTCGGCACCGCAGGCGGCCCGGCCGCAGCCCGCAGAACGCCGCAGGGCCGCCCGACTCCTTTCATCCCGGCCGCACCGCCGCCGGCCAGGCCGCCACACTACCGGCGACGCAACATGCCGCCGGGCATCTTCATCTTGCCCCCGCCGGCCACGGCCTTCATCATCTTGCGCGTCTGCTCGAACTGCTTCATCAGGCGGTTCACGTCGGCCATCGTCGTACCCGAGCCCTGCGCGATGCGTTCGCGGCGGCGGGCGTTGATGATCTCGGGGTGCTCGCGCTCGGCGGGCGTCATCGACGAAATGATCGCCTCGGTCTGCTTGAAGGCATCCTCCGGAATATCCACATCCTTCAGCGCCTTGCCCACGCCCGGAATCATCGACGCGAGGTCCTTCAGGTTGCCCATCTTCTTGATCTGGGCGATCTGGGCCATGAAGTCGTTGAAATCGAACTGGTCCTTCACGATCTTCTTCTTCAGGCGCCGCGCCTCCTCCTCGTCGTACTGCTCCTGCGCACGCTCCACGAGCGACACCACGTCGCCCATGCCGAGGATGCGGTCGGCCATACGTTCGGGGTGGAACACCTGGAGCGTATCCATCTTCTCGCCGCTCGAAATGAACTTCAACGGCTTATCGACCACCGAGCGGATCGAGATCGCGGCACCGCCGCGCGTGTCGCCGTCGAGCTTGGTCAGCACCACGCCGTCGAAGTCGAGGCGCTCGTTGAACTCGCGCGCCGTGTTCACGGCGTCCTGTCCCGTCATGGCATCGACCACGAAGAGCGTCTCGGAGGGTTTCACGGCGGCTTTCACGGCCGCGATCTCCTCCATCATCGCCTCGTCCACAGCCAGACGGCCCGCCGTATCGACGATCACCGTATTGAACGACTTCTGACGCGCATAACGCACGGCATTCTCGGCGATCTGCAGCGGATTGCGGTTGCCCTCCTCGGTGTAGACCTCCAAGCACAACTGACCGAAAAAAAAATACAACTGGTCGATGGCCGCCGGACGGTAGACGTCGCCCGCCACGAGCAGCACCTGACGGCCCTTTTTGCTCTTGAGGAACGAAGCCAGCTTGCCCGAGAAGGTAGTCTTACCCGAACCCTGCAAACCCGCGATGAGCACCACGGCGGGCGTGCCGTCCAGACGGACGTCGGCAGCCGTGCCGCCCATGAGCGCGGCCAGTTCGTCGCGCACGATCTTGGTCATCATCTGCCCGGGCTTGACCGAGCGCAGCACGTCCTGCCCCAGGGCCTTCTCCTTCACCTGATCGGTGAACGTCTTGGCTACTTTGTAATTGACATCGGCGTCGATCAGCGCGGGGCTCTCCTGGTTGCTCGACGCCCCGTCATAGCGCATCAGCGGCCGGGCGCGCGGGTGGGGGGGCCG
>VSOO01000114.1 GCA_009774895.1 Alistipes sp.
CTTTGTCCTCGTATCGGTCCGAAACCATGCAAGGTATGAAAATTCTGATTCTCAACGGTCCCAATCTCAACCTCCAGGGGCGGCGCGACGTCGCCGTCTACGGCACGGAGACGTTCGAACACTATGTCGGCCGCCTGCGCGCGGCCTATCCCGGCGTTGCGATCGACTACGCCCAGTCGAACATCGAGGGCGAACTGATCGACGCCATACAGCGGGCGGAGGGGGTCTACGACGGCATCGTGTTCAATGCCGGAGGCTACACCCACACTTCGGTGTCGCTCCGCGATGCGGTCTCGGCCGTGCCCATTCCGGTGGTGGAGGTGCACATTTCGTCGATCCTCGCCCGCGAGGAGTTCCGCCGCGAGTCGCTCCTCGCCCCCGTGGCCGTGGGGTCCGTCATGGGCTTCGGGCTGCTCTCCTACGAGCTGGGATTGCTGGCGCTTCTGCGGCGTGCGGACGAGGCGGCGTGCATTCGGGCCTCCGATTTGCAGTAGGGGAGACCGAAACGGTCCGGCGCGGGGGTGCCGGACGGAAAAAGTATGTACGAGATGAAAAAGACGAAGATCGTAGCCACGTTGTCCGACCGGCGCTGTACCGAGGCGTTCGTGCGGCAGTTGCACGACGCCGGTATGGACGTCGTGCGCATCAATTCGGCCCATGTCACCGTGGAGGGGGCGGAACACATCGTCCGCACGGTGCATGCGGTCGATCCCGCCATCGCGATCATGATCGACACGAAGGGTCCCGAGATCCGTGTCACGGCCGTGGACGCTTCGTACGGCGACGGCATCCGCTTCGCGGCGGGCGACCGGGTGGCGGTGCGCGGTTCGTCGGGCGGCGACGCCACCACGCGCGGGACGATCTACCTCAACGTGCCGGCGATCGTGCGCGACATCGCCGTGGGGGCGCGTCTGCTCGTTGCCGACGGCGAGCTGGAGCTCGAAGTGACGGGCCGCAGCGACGCGGAGCTGGAGTGCCGCTTCGTGACGGGCGGGGTGCTGCGCTCGCGCAAGAGCGTGAATGTGCCGGGCGTGGCGATCGACCTGCCGTCGGTGACCGAGCGCGACCGCCGTTTCATCGAGTGGGCCGTGCGCAGCGACGTCGATTTCGTCGCCCACTCGTTCGTGCGGAGCGCCCGCGACGTGGCGGCCGTGCAGGAGCTGCTCGACGCCTGCGGCAGCCCCATGAAGATCATCTCGAAGATAGAGAACCGCGAGGGCCTGGAGCACCTCGACGAGATCGTCGAAGCCTCCTACGGCATCATGGTGGCGCGCGGCGACCTGGGCGTCGAGCTGCCCGCCGAGGCCATCCCCGGGGCGCAGCGCCGCATCGTGGAGAAGTGCATCGCGGCCAAGCGCCCCGTGATCATCGCCACGCAGATGCTCTACTCGATGGTGCATGCGCCGCGTCCGACGCGGGCCGAGGTGAGCGACGTGGCCGGTGCGATCTACGAACGGGTGGATGCCGTGATGCTGAGCGACGAGACCGCGGCCGGGGAGTACCCTGCGGAGTCGGTGGCGACCATGGCGCGCATCGCCCGCGAGATCGAGCGCGACGAGGTGCATTTCGCCCCGATGATCGACATGAACATGGTCTCCGTGAACCACGAAATCACGGCCCAGCTGGCCCGGTCGGCGGTGCGTGCCTGCACCAACCTGCCGGTCCGCTACGTCGTGCTCGACACGCTCACGGGGCGCACGGGCCGCTACCTTGCGGCATTCCGCGGGCGCAAGAGCGTGCTGGCCGTGTGCTACTGCCGTCATGCCCAGCGCATACTGGCGCTGTCGTACGGCGTGGTGCCCATCCTGCGCGACCGCGAGCCCGCCGACCGCTACCACTTCCTGTCCGACGCGCTCGATTACCTCGACCGGCGCGCGGAACTCGCGGACGACGACCTGCTGGCCGTCGTGGGCGGCAGCTTCGGGCCCGAGGGCGGCGCCTCCTACGTGGAGCTGGCCACGGCGGCGCGCATCCGGCGCCGCACGGCCGAACTCGGGGCTTGCGAAAAACGTTAGGGTGCGATGGCCGTACGCGGAGAACTCAAGGAGCAGGTGGCGCGCGGGGTGGCGTGGAGCATGGCCGAGAAGGCCGGCTCGGCCCTGTTGCAGATGGGCGTGAGCATGGTCGTGCTGCGCCACCTCACGCCCGACCAGACCGGTGTGTGGGGCATCCTCACGGCCGTGGTGGCCGTGGCGCTGATCCTGGTGGACAGCGGTTTCTCGCAGACCCTGATCCGCAAGTCCGACCCCACGGACGACGACTACCGCTCGGTGTTCGGCCTGAACCTGGCGCTCGCCGCGGTGCTCTACGCCCTCTGCACGGCGGCGGCGCCGTGGCTCGCGCGCTTCTACGACATGCCGCAGATCGGCATCATGGCCCCCGTGCTGTTCCTGCTGTTTCCCATCAATGCGCTGTGTGTCATTCAGAACGTGATCTTCACGCGCCAGCTGCGTTTCGCGCTGCTGTCGAAAGCCATCTTCGTGTCGTCGCTGGTGAGCGGCGCCGTGGCCGTGGGGCTCGCCGTGGCGGGCTTCGGACTGTGGAGTTTCGTGGGGCAGCGCCTGGCGGCGCTCGGGGTGCGCACGGCGCTGCTGTGGTGGCTGAGCGACTGGCAGCCCCGCGGTACGTGGAGGCCCGCCGCACTGCGCGCCATGGCGCCGTTCAGCCTGCGTCTGATGGCCACCGACCTCATCACGACGCTCTATGCCCGGCCTCAGTTCTTCATCGGACGCCTCTATCCGACCGAGGTGCTCGGCTTCTTCGACCAGGCGGTCAAGATCCGCGAGCAGCCCCTCTGCTCGGCCATGCAGTCGGTGCAGAACGTGACCTATCCTGCCCTGGCCAAAATCGGCGACGACGCGCCGAAGTTCGCCGAGAGCTATCGTCAGCTGCTGCTGATGACCGCGTTCGCGCTCTTCCCCGTGATGGCGGGGCTGATCGTGGTGGCCGACGAGCTCTTTCCGGTGCTCATCGGCCCGCAGTGGAGCCCTACGGTGCCCTACTTCCGCGTGGCGTGCCTCGTGGGTTTCTTTTATCCCGTCGCCATGGTGGCCTATAACGTGCTGAAGGTCCGCAGCGACGGCCGGATCATCGTGCGGCTGGAGGTGGTCAAGAAGGTGCTGCTCACCGTGGTGCTTTTCGTGACGCTCCGCCGCAGTGCCCTGGCCGTCATGTGGGGCCTGGCGGCGATGTCGTTCGTGGAGATGTGCCTCAATACGGCGGCGGCCCGACGCTATGCGGCGCTGCCGCTCCGGCGCATTGCGCGGACGCTGCTTCCCGTCGTGCTCCTCACGGCGGTCATGAGCGCGGCGGCATGGGGCGCGGGACGCTGCACGGACCTCGCGGTGCTGCGCCTGACGGTCGAAATCGTCGTCGGGGCGGTCGTCTATTGTGCCGGTGCGGCCGTGCTGCGCCTGGAGGCGTTCCGCGAAATCGTAGCCGTGGTGCGCAGAAGGCTGAACGGTTAGCGGTCTCGTGCGCCTGCGGCGCATTCGGTCCGGAGCCGGAATCCTCTCTTCTTATCCGATTGGTTGTTGGGTATGCCGGGGCGCAGCCTGCGGCGGAGCGTTTCCGTGCGGAGCGGCCGTGGGGACTTGCTGTTTGCGGCCGCAGCCGTGCGGGGTCCGTCGGCCCCGGAAACGAACGCGGGGGTGACGAACGGCGTCGTCACCCCCGCGGGATTCGTTGCGGTGTGCGTTATGCGTACACACGCGGCTCCATCGTGCCGCGAAGCACGTACAGCGCGTTCATCACCAGCGATTCGAGCTCGTTTTCGCCCGGGTAAACCACGACCGGAGCGATGAACGAGCAGCGCTCGGCAATGGCTGCGGTCACGTCCTTGTCGTGCGCGATACCGCCCGTGAGGATGATGGCGTCCACCTTGCCCTTCATGACGGTGGCCATTGCGCCGACCTCCTTCGCCACGTTGTAGCTCAGGGCGTCGAGCATCAGCTGGCAGCGGGCATCGCCCTCGGCAGCCTTCTTGGCGACGTCCATCATCGAGTTCATGCCCAAGTGAGCCACCATGCCGCCCTTGCCGGCCAGCAGTTTCATGATCTCCTTCTGGGTGTACTCGCCCGAGAAGCAGAGCTTGACCAGCTCGCTGGCGGGCAGCGTGCCGGCGCGCTCGGGAGCTACCGGGCCGTCGCCGTCCAGGGCGTTGTTGGTGTCGATCACGCGACCCTGGCAGTGGGCGCTCACCGAGATGCCGCCGCCGAGGTGTACCACGATGAAATTCGACTCCTCGTAGCGGCAGCCGTTCTTCTCGCAGTGTTTGCGTGCCGTAGCCTTCTGGTTCAGCGCATGGAAGATCGAGCGGCGCGGGCACTGGGGCAGACCGCTGATGCGGGCCACGTCGTCCATCTCGTCCACCACCACCGGATCGGCGATGTAGGCCTTGACACCCGCCATGCGGGCGATCTCGTCGGCGATCAGACCGCCGAGGTTCGAGGCATGCTCCATCTGGGCGTGGATCAGGTCTTCGCGCAGGGCTTCGTTCACCTCGTAGGCGCCGGCCGGAATGGGCTTTACCAGGCCGCCGCGGCCGATGACGGCCGACAGCTCGCGGATGTCGAAGTGCTGCTCTTCGAGCGCCTTGAGCACGATTTCGCGGCGCCAGGGCAGCTGCTCGGCGACATTGGCGAATTTCGCGATCTCCTCGGCCGAATGGCGGAGGGTCAGTTCGAACAGCGGACGCTCGTCTTCGTAGAGGGCCACCTTGGTCGAGGTGGAGCCGGGGTTGATTGCTAATACTTTGAAGCTCATAAATTATTCGGTCTTTTGTCTGGGTTGGCGATCGTCTTTCCGATTATTTTGCTGCCAGACAGGCCAGTGCGATCGAGTAGAGTTTGGTCTTGCTGGAGTCGCCGCGCGAGGTCAGCACGCACGGAACCTTCGTACCCATGACCATGGCTGCGATCTCGCCGCCGGCCATGTGGGTCGCGGCCTTGAAGAATACGTTGCCCGACTCGATGTTGGGGAAGAGCAGGCAGTCCGGATCGCCGGCTACGGCCGAGCCCTTCACCTTCTTGTGCTCGGCAACCTCCTTGTAGAGCGCCACGTCGATCGACAGCGGACCGTCCACGATCACGTTGCCCAGCTGGCCGCGGTCACCCATCTTGGCGAGGATTGCGCCTTCGGTGGACGAGATCACGCTCGGCAGCAGCTGTTCCG
Source organism: Alistipes sp. (assembly GCA_009774895.1). Classification (GTDB taxonomy): domain Bacteria; phylum Bacteroidota; class Bacteroidia; order Bacteroidales; family Rikenellaceae; genus Alistipes. The sequence continues at coordinate 5,173 of VSOO01000114.1, forward strand.
ACGGTGCGATGCAGGCG
>VSOO01000115.1 GCA_009774895.1 Alistipes sp.
GTGTGCGCGCTTGGTGATCGTCTGGCGAATACGTTTCTTCGACGACTTATGGTTTGCCATAACTTTAAATTTTTATTTTTTACTTTTTCGGTTTCTTCTCTGTTTTCGGATTGCTCCGAAGCGGTCCGGGGCGGTGTTCGGACTTGCGAACCGTCCGGATCGTACGACGGCCGTAGCCGCTTGCGGATGGGCCCGGGGCCCGCTCCAAGGATCGTTACCGTCCGTCACCCTTCGCCGTGCGGGTCGGGGCGCCGTTGCGTAGCCCATAGGAGAGTCGAACTCCTCTTTCAAGAATGAAAATCTTGCGTCCTAACCGATAGACGAATGGGCCTTACCGCTAATTTCCCCTGTGCGGGGGATGCTTTAGCGGTGCAAAGGTAAATAAAAAACCTTCGCAAACAAAAAAAATCGTAAAAAAATCGGAAAATCGCTCCGATTTCCCCCGCTGCGTCCGGTTCGGATCATTCCCGGCCGCTTCCCCGCTTTCCGCGCAGCGGCGGACGGGATGCGGGAGCCCGCACGGCAACACCCGCGCTGCCTCTCGCTAACGCATGCGCCGCCGAGGCGGGGAAAACGGGAAAGCGGGGCGGAGTCGGACGGCGGTTACCGTGCGTCGCTCGGGCGCAGTTTCCGGTAATAGTGGAGTTCCGAATCGGCATTCGGGTCCGCGAAGATGCGGATCAGGTCGTGCAGGATGCGGTCGGGGCATACGGCGCCCGACTCCCAGAAGTCGGAGCCGCCCGCGGGAGTCGCCCTGCGGTCGTTGTTGTAGACGAGTCCTTTGCGCACGGCCGGAATGTCGGCGAACTTCGGGTTGTCGGCCGTCAGCGCGTCGAGCGTGGGATAGGCCCCCGCATTGAGCCACAGGTCGGCCTCCGAGGCCAGCAGGTAGGCCTCCTCGATGTCGATCGGCACCGTGCGGCCGGTGGTGTTCCGCGCATAGACGTAGCGTCCGCCCGCATCCTCGATCAGCCGCACCATGTAACCCGTGACCGGGGGCATGAACCAGGTGTCGCGGTAGGGGGTGTTGAGCATCACGCACGGAGCCGGACGTGCGGCGCGCTGTGCGGCCGCCTCGTCGCGCAGGGCTTCGTAGCGCGTGCGTATGCCCTCGAAAACCCGGCAGCCGTGTTCGCGGCGGTTGCACAGCTCGGCCGCTGCGACGAGCCATTCGGCCTTGCCGAGCGGCGACTCCTCCACGTGGTCGCCGACGTACACGTAGGGAATATCCAGCTCGCGGAGTTTGGAGGTGACGGCGCCGTTCTCGCCCGCCACGCCGTAGAGCAGCACGATGTCGGGCTGCATGGCCGCGAGCAGCTCGAAGTTCATCCCCGTGTCGTATCCCACGTCGCGCACCTCGCCGCAGTGGCGGTGCTCCTGCACGTAGGGGTTGGTGATGTAGTCGATGCCCGACACGCCCGACACGCGGCGGATTTCGCCCAGGATGTCGAACATCGCCACGTGGCTCGACGACATGCAGACCGCATGCCGCACGGGGGCGCGCACCACCTGGCCGTCGAAGCCGGCCGGGGGCTCCTCGCCGTCGCGGGCGATGAAGAGCCGTTGTTCGACTCCCTCGGCGCTCTGCCACGGATTGTGCACGGTCAGCAGCGTGCTGCGGCCGTCGGGTGTGCCGCGCAGCGTGAAGCCCGCGGCGAACTGCGGGGTGTAGGTTTCTACCGTGAAATCGTCCGTCGATGCGGCGCGCGGCGTGCCGCAACGGGTGCCGCAGAGGCAGGCCAGCATGGCCAGAAGGGTGAAAAAGTGCTTCATGATGCACAAAAATAGAAAAAAATATCGCAAATTATTTTTTTTTATGAAAAATAACCTCTATATTTGCAGTCCCAAAACCAAGGGAACGGGGTGTAGCTCAGTCCGGTTAGAGTACTCGTCTGGGGGGCGAGTGGTCGCTGGTTCGAATCCAGTCACCCCGACTGATTCAAATGCGAAAGTCTCTGCTTTGCGGCAGAGGCTTTTTTGTTGTCCGCACGTCTTCTGTTCGCGGGCTTTTTTCCATATGTATATTGCAGCGCGGCTTTCGGTGCTTGCCGATACGGGCTTTCTGGATGCTTGTTTTTCGCTCGGGACGGGCCCCGGCGCCTGCGCCAGGGGCGAGTTCGCTGCGGTGCCGGGAGGCGCGGTGCGGCCGGGTGCTATGCGGGTAGGTCGATTGGCTTCGGAATGTCGGCGTCCTGAGCGGGGTGCGAGGCAATGCTATTCAAGGGGCGATATTGTGTCGCCGGTCCGGGTGTATGAACCGGTGCGGTGCCGAAGTGGGCGAAACTGTTCCCGGTCGGTAGTGCGGCGGTTAGAGGAGTTCGTTCGTATGCGGGTGACCCGAAAGCGTGTGCCCGATCCGGGGCATATCGGGCGTAGTTTGGATGCGTGCTGTCCGTAACAGGGATTTTGCGGCAATTCGTTTTTCTGCCGTCTGTCTTTCCCTTCGTGCCTGTGGGGGCTTCCCCGGGGGGTAAAACAACACGCTCCGCCTGCAAGCGGAGCGTGCATGTCGTATATGGGTAGGCAATCCCGTGCGTGGAAGAGCTATTGGGCCATGCGGTCCAGTTTGTCGAGCAGTTCGGCGCACAGCTCGTCGCTCGGACCCTGCGACACCGACTCTGCGGCGCGCTGCTCGGCCTCCTTCTTCGACTCGCCCGTGCCGTGTCCCATCTCCATGCCGTCGATGAGCACCGTGGCATGGAACGAGGGGTGGCCGCTCGAATTGCCCCGGGCGAATCCCGTGCGGAACGAGATGGTGTGGCGGTTTTTCTGGCTCCACTCGATCAGGCGGCTCTTGTAGTCGGTTTCCGACTCCGAGAGGTCCTCGACACTGAGGTAGCGCGCATAGATGCGGTTGATAAGCAGCCTGTTCACGAAGTCGTAGCCCTGGTCGAGGTACACGGCGCCCATCATCGCCTCGAAGGCATCGCCGAAGATGTGCTTCTGCGTGAGGCTGCCGTTGGTGGTCGAAATCACGTGGCGGTCGAGCCCGATGCGGTGCGCCACGGCGTTGAGCGACTGGCGCGACACGATCTTCGAGCGCAGCTGGGTCATGAACCCCTCCTGACGGTCGGGATATTCGATGTAGATGTAGTCCGACGTCACGGCCTCGATCACCGCGTCGCCGAGGTACTCCAGGCGCTCGTTGTTGATCTGCGTGCCGTCGTCCAGAAGCAAAGAAGCTGACTTGTGAATCAAAGCCAGCTTGTAGAGTTCGATGTTGTGCGGGATGAACCCGAACATATCGTCGATTATGCGGTAGAACTCCTTGTCGCGCCCGAAGTTGCGTTTCAGCGGACGCAGCAGAAAATCAATCACGGTCGTTCTCTTCTGTTTCAGATTTTACGGAGTATGATCGTGGAGTTGTGGCCGCCGAATCCGAACGTGTTGCTCATCGCGCAGCGCACTTCGCGTTTCTGCGCCTTGTTGAGCGTGAGGTTGAGTCGCGGGTCGATCTCGGGGTCGAGGTTCTCGCAGTTGATCGTGGGCGGAATCGTTCCGTGGTTGATGGCGAAGATGCAGGCGAGGGCCTCGATCGCACCGGCGGCGCCCAGCAGGTGGCCGGTCATCGACTTGGTGGACGAGATGTTGGCGTCGTAGACGTGCTCGCCGAGGACTTCGGCCACGGCCTTGAGCTCGGGGCGGTCGCCCGCGGGGGTCGAGGTGCCGTGCACGTTCACGTAGTCGATCTGGTCGGGGGTGATTCCGGCCTCGGCGATGGCGTCGCGCATCGCCTTTTTGGCGCCCTTGCCTTCGGGGTGGGGGCCGTGAAGTGGTATGCGTCCGCCGAGCATCCGCCGCCGACGATTTCGCAGTAGATCTTGGCGCCGCGGGCCTTTGCGTGTTCGTACTCCTCGAGGATGAGCGCACCGGCGCCTTCGCCGATGACGAATCCGTCGCGGTCCTTGTCGAACGGACGCGAAGCGTGCTGCGGGTCGTCGTTGCGGGTCGAGAGGGCCTGCATCGAGTTGAAGCCGCCGACACTGGGTTCATTGACCGCAGCCTCGGAGCCGCCGGCCACCATGACGGTGGCTTTGCCCCAGCGGATGTAGTTGAACGCGTCGATCAGGCCGTGGTTGGACGAGGCGCAGGCCGACACGGTGCAGTAGTTGGGGCCCATGAAACCGTATTTCATGGAGATGAATCCCGCCGCGATGTCCGCGATCATGCGGGGGATGAAGAATGGGCTAAACCGAGGCGTCATTCCTCCCTCGGCATAGCCCAGACATTCGTCGAAGAACGATTTCAGACCGCCGATACCCGAGCTCCAGATCACGCCCGCCTGCTCCAGGTCGATCTTCTCCAGATCGAGCGCCGAGTCCTCCACGGCCTGCGTGGCGGCGATGAGCGCATACTGGGTGAAGAGGTCGTACTTGCGAACCTCCTTGCGGTCGAAGTGCTGCGCGGGGTCGTAGTTCTTTACCTCGCAAGCGAACTTGGTTTTGAATTTTTCGGCATCGAAGTGCGTGATGGGGGCGGCGCCACTGACACCCTTTTCGAGATTGGTGAAATACTCTGCGATGTTATTGCCGAGCGGGTTGATGGTACCGATGCCCGTAACGACTACTCTTCTCTGTGTCATAAATTCAAGCTTTTGTGAACCTGCGATCGTTCTTCGTGGTATGAAAAATTATTTCTTGTGCTCCTCGATGTAGCTGATCGCGTCACCTACGGTGGCGATCTTCTCAGCGTCCTCGTCGGGAATCTGAATATCGAAAGCCTTCTCGAACTCCATGATCAGTTCCACAGTGTCGAGCGAATCGGCGCCCAGGTGGTTGGTGAAGCTGGCTTCGGGTACTACTTCCGTCTCCTTGACACCCAGTTTGTCTACGATGATCTCGACAACTTTAGCTTGAACTTCTGACA
>VSOO01000116.1 GCA_009774895.1 Alistipes sp.
GGCCCGAACCCCCGGCAGAGTGCGGGCGCGGGTTTGGGCCGAACAAACCCCGATCGTGCGGCACGCCCGTCAGGACCGGATCGCGGGGGGGGGCCGAGCGCAGGCCCGGACCTAACGAACACTCGAACACTCTTACACGCGGAACAGCCGGAACGACGGCTCCGCAACCGAAAAACACACGCCGGTTACGGCGACCCGAACATGGAAAAGACCTTCAACTACCGTTTCAGCCGCCGGACGCTCTACACGACCGCGGCCTACCTGCTGCTCTATTTCGTACTGGGCATCGCGCTTTACCATCTCTGCGAGGGCGGTTACCTCTCGGCCTGGTTCACGTCGTTCGTCGCGGCGCTCATCGCGCTGATGGCGTTGTCGATACCGCGTCGTATCGTGGTTACCGACGAATGCGTCGAGGTGCGCTGTCTGTGCGACATCACGGAGTTGCGGCGTGCGGACATCGCCGCGATCCGCCGTGTCGAACCCCGCGAGATGAAGCGCATGCTCCCCCTTTTCGGGGGCTGGGGTTTCTTCGGCTACTACGGCCACTACCTCGACCTGAGGGATTTCGACCACGTGCGCATCTACGCCACCGAGCGGGACAACCTGATCGAAATTACCGATATTTTCGAGGAGCGGCTCTACGTCTCGTGCTCCGATCCCGAGCGCCTTATGGCCGAATTGCTCGACGGGCGTCCGCAGACCGCGGCGCAACACGGTATGCCGGTAACTGCATCGGACGCTGTGTCGGACGTTGAACCGGACATTGCACGGGACACTGTGTCGGACATTGCACGGGACACTGTGTCGGACATTGCACGGGACACTGTGTCGGACGTTGCACCGGATACTGCGTTGGATGCTGCACGGGACACTGCACGGGACACTGTGCCGGATACCGTGCCGGCCCCTCCTGCGGGAGACCGCGCATAGAGGCGCTGCTTTCCGATGCGGCGCCCCGTCGTCGCATGCTTTTCGTCGCATGCCCGGCGCACAGCCGCCTCCCCGGCCTCCTGCGGCGGCCGCGCCGCACCCTCCCGCCGGCCGCCGGAAACAGGCGCCTCACTTCCGGCCGCAAGGGTGGGAATTCCCATGATGCAATTTTTATGGGTCGAGTGTAAAGTGCATAATTACAATGCATTACATTGTGTCGGCCGAGGGGGGGGGGGAATTTGTGCGGACCGCATTCGAAAAAGATCCTTCCGGAGTTGCATTTCCGATGAATTTTCTCTATTTTTGGGATGCCGCTATGCGGTATTTACCCTAACTTAAACCATATTCGCTATGTTCAAAAAATTCCTTTACCTTACGGCACTCATGGCCGTCATGCTGGGAGGGGGAAATGCAATGGCGCAGTCCCTCGAACCCGATTTCGAAGGGGAAGTCGTCGGTGTGTACCCCGACGGGACGACCAAACGGCTCGAAAAGCAGAATACCCGCATCAAGACGGGCGGCAGCGTATACGTCGCAGGCTTCGCGGTGAACAAAACCAAAACCAAGGTGCTGATCGAGGGCGGCGCGGCCGGCGTGCGCTTCCGCAGCGACGAGCCCCTTCAGCTGATCGCCCGCGCCAAGGACAACAATTCGGACCCGATGTCGATCGTGCGCGTGTTCAGGATGAAGAGCAACAAGAAGCAGCGTTCGGCCGTGATCGCGGCGGCAGGCACGTTCAACACCACCTCCAACGATATGGAGTACCTGCCTTTCGAAGCCAAGAAATACGGCGAGAGTTCCTACCTGCTGACGTTCGAGCAGCGTCCCGCTGGCGAGTACGGCATCATCATCTCGAATCCCAACAACGTCGATGAAAAGATGGTCATCGTCTCCACGTTCGGCATCGACGATCCGGAGACCGGGGCCGCGGAGTAACTCGCGAACGTTCCGAACTGCACCGGCACCTGCTTTCGACAGGTGCCGGTGTGTTTTGTATTTCGCGGAATGCCCGGCCGGTTTTCAATCGCTCTGTTCTTGGCGGGGGATGGGCGGCGGTCTCGGGATCGTGCGACTCGGATGCGGAGCAGTTGGTATCCTTGTCACGGAGTCCGGTGGGCCGCAGCGCTGGGAGGCTGCGGCCCGCGCGGCTCCAGGAGCCGCAGGCAAACTATCCAATCATTCCTGACCTGCTTTGTGTTGCTCTGCCTCCAGGAAATTCAGCCGCCCGAAACAACGAACCGTCCGGAGGCGTTCGCCCGCCGCGAGAGAAACGTCAAGCATGCTGCGCGGGTCAATCCCTATATCTGTCCCGGACGATACAACGGGTAGCGTCGTTCCCGAACGGCACGAAAAAAAGCGGACTCCGACCGAACCGGTGAGTTCGGCCGGAGTCCGCTTAGCATGCGGTCCGTGCTGCCCCGTCAGAAGGGCAGGTCGTCGGGATCCTCGGCCGGTACGGCGGGAGCTGCGGGCTGCTGCTGCGCCGGTTGCGCATAACCTCCGTATCCGGCCGACTGGGGCTGCGCCGGCTGACCGTATCCGCCGCCCTGCGGTTGTGCGGCCCCTGCGGGCTGCGCATAGCCCGCACCTTGGCCGGGCTGGCCGTAACCGGGGGCTGCGCCGCGCTGTGCGGCGCCGTATCCCGGCTGCGCTGCCGGGGCGCTGCCGTAGGCTCCGTCGCCCGCGGAAGCGGGGTTGTCGCTGCGGCGGCCGAGCAGGTTCATGGTGTCGGCCAGAATCTCGGTCGTATAGCGCTTGTTGTTGTCCTTGTCCATCCACTCGCGGGTGCGCAGACGTCCCTCGACGTAAATCTGCGTGCCTTTGCGCACGTAGCGGTCCACCACGTCGGCCAGGCCGCGCCACAGGGTGATCGTGTGCCATTCGGTATGCTCTTTCGTCTCGTTGGCCTGGCGGTCGAAAAGCCGCTCGGTGGTGGCCAGGCGGATGCGGGCGACCTTCACGCCCGACTCGGTGGTGCGCACTTCGGGGTCGATGCCCACGTTGCCCACAAGTATCACTTTGTTTACCATAATTCCTTCTGAAGTTTCGGATGCGTCGATGTACGGTCCGTCGCGCCGCGTCCGGGCAGGGCCGCAGTTCCGCGCCGCGCCGTGCGGGACGGCGGGACCGTCGTTACAGCGTGCGGATCATCTCGCGGAACAGCACGCCCATGCGCTCGCCCGCCTTGCGGCCCTGGCGCTGCACGTCCTCGTGGTCGCCCGGCTCGTCCGACAGGCCGCAGTTGGTGATGACCGACATGCCGAACACGGGCAGCGACATGTGGCGCGCCACGATCACCTCGGGCACCGTGGACATGCCGGCCGCATCGCCGCCTATGGCCTTGAAGTAGCGGTATTCGGCCTGCGTCTCGAACGTGGGGCCCGTGCCGCCGACGTATACGCCGTATTGCAGCTTGATGCCCTCGCGCTCGGCGATGGCCGTGGCGCGTGCGATGAGCTGCGGATCGTAACACCCGTGCATGTCGGGGAAGCGGGGGCCGAATTCGGCCATGTTGGGTCCGATCAGCGGGTTGGGCATCAGGTTGATGTGGTCGGTGATGACCATCAGGTCGCCCGTGCGGAACGAGGTGTTGATGCCGCCCGATGCGTTCGACACGAAGAGGCAGCGGATGCCGAGCAGCTTCATCACGCGCACGGGGAACGTGACCTGCGACATGGCGTAGCCCTCGTAGTAGTGGAAGCGGCCCTGCATGGCCACCACGCGGCGACCTTCGACCGTGCCGAAGATCAGCCGGCCCTTGTGGCCCTCGACCGTCGATACGGGAAAGCCGGGAATGTCCTTGTATTCGAGGCTGTAAGCCACGTCGATGCAGTCGGCGAAGCCGCCCAGGCCCGTGCCGAGAATGATGCCTGCCTCGGGTGCGAACCCGCGGGTCGCGGCGGCGATGAACTCCGCCGTGCGTTTAATTTCCTGTTGTGACATCCTGTTCCAGTTTTTGCAGAAGATCCGTCGCCGAATCCTCTATGAATGAGATATTGATCGGTATGTAATAGAGCCGTTCGCGCACGGCGCGCGGCACGCGGTCGCGGCCGCCGAGCTTCACGGCGTCCTTTTCGGTGGTGACGATCGCCGCGCCGGGGTGGCGGGTCAGCAGGGCTTCGAGCTGGCGCATGTCGCGCACGCGGTATACGTGGTGGTCGTCGAGCGTCATTTCGGCCACCACGTCGTAGCGTTCGCGCAGCTCGGCCAGGAAGGGCCGCGGGTTGCCGATGCCCGACAGGGCGATTACGGGCTGCCGGTGCGCGGGGGCCGGTGCGGCCTCGCCTTCGAAGACCGCGCGGGGCATGAAACTCTCGTAGCGCGTGAAGTAGATCCGCTGGTAGGCGACCGACACGAGGACCTTGCGCAGGATGCGCCGGTCGATCGGGGCCATCTTCTCGGGGCACTTGGTCACCACGAAGTAGTGGGCCCGGTGGAGCATCTCGGGCAGGTCGCGCAGCGTGCCCCGGGGCAGCATGCGGTCGTTCTGCACCGAGCGCGTGGCGTCCACCATGACGATGTTCACCTTCGGTTCGACGTAGCGGTGCTGGAATCCGTCGTCCATGACCACCAGGTCGATCTCGGGGTGGTCGTGCAGCAGGCGGCGGATGCCCTCGGCGCGCTTCTCGCACACCGCGACCACCGTGTCGGGGAATTTCTGCTTGATCTGAAGAGGTTCGTCGCCCACGTCGCGGTAGTGGGCCCCCGCGCTCACCTCGCGGTAGCCCCGCGTGCGGCGGCCGTAGCCGCGCGAGATGAGGGCCACGTTGTGCTTGCGCGCCATGTAGCCGATCACCATTTCGGCCATCGGGGTCTTGCCCGTGCCGCCCACGGTGATGTTGCCGATGCAGATCACCGGCACGGGGAACGTCTCGCTGCGGAGCACGCCCCAGTCGAAGAGG
>VSOO01000117.1 GCA_009774895.1 Alistipes sp.
CGCCCTCGTCGGGGGGGGTCTCTCGGTAGCGATCGGGCCGGTGGGGGCCGCGTTCGCCTTCACGGGCCGCTTCACCGAAGCCTCGCTGCTGCTCGCACTGCTAGTGCTCACCTGGTGCGGGGGGTTCGACATCATCTACGCCCTCCAGGACGCCGACATCGACCGCGCGCACGGCCTCCACTCCATTCCCGCCCGCTTCGGCACACGGGGCGCGCTGCACATCAGCATCCTGCTCCACGCATGCAGCGCGGCGGCGCTGCTGCTCTTCGCGCACCACTGCCCGCAGGGTCCCCTGCTGTGGACGGGCGTGGGCGTCTTCCTCCTCCTGCTCGCGCTGCAACACGTGCTGGTCACCCCCACGCGCCAGCGGCGCATCGCCATCGCGTTCGGCACGCTCAACGGCCTGGCCAGCCTCGCCCTCGCCCTCTTCGTCATCGCCGACCTGCTGCTCCGGGCGTAGCCTGCAAAACCGGTCACTTGCTCCCGGGCCCGACGGACCCGCGCAGACATCCCTCCGGCGCCGCGGCCACACGTCACGGCCTCAGCGGCGCCTGCGCCACTCCAGAGGCGACATGCCCGTGCGGCGACGGAAGTAGTGGCCCATGCAGGACTGGTCGGGGAAATGCATGCGGGCGGCAATCTCCTGCAACGTCAGGTCGGTGGACTGCAACATCATCTTGATCTCCAGCACGACGAACTCGTCGATCAGCTCCTTGGGCGACTTGCGGTCCACGGCGTGGGTGATCGACGCGAGGTAACGCGTCGATACGCAGAGCCGGTCGGCATACCAGGTCACCTCGCGCTGCTCGGTGCAGGCGCTGCGCAGCAGGTGGATGAAGCGGTGAAACAGCTCGTTCCTGCGGTCGCCCACACCCTCCGACCGCAGGCCGATGCGCCGCTGCAACTTGTCGTAAACCTCCAGGAATACGTTCTGCAACCGGTTTTTCGCGATCGTGCGCCGGAACATGTTGTCGCGGTCCTCGTAGGTATACTTCGCAATGTCGAACCATATCTCGATGCCCCGGCCGCCCTCGCCCGCACGGTCGGAGAAGGGGTGCTCGCCCAGTATGCGGAAGAACGAGGGCTCCAGCCGGTAGCTGAGGATGCCGAACAGCTCGGCGGTGAAGGCGCAGAATCTCATGCGGAATCCGGGCTCGGGGTCGCCGATCATGAGGACCGCACCGGGCAGCAGCAACACGAGCGTACCCGGGCCGACCCGCCGGCGGCTCAGGTCCACCGACACGTCGGCGCTGCCTCCGCAGCAATAGAGGATCGCACCGCCCTCGCAGCGGCGCGGACGGTCGCGGTAGAAACCGAAATCGGATTCCCCGACGACGAAATAGGCTTCGTCCGTAGTACGGATGGGATCGGAATGCTTCATGCCCGAGTTCTTGTTTTGTCGCAAAATTAATCTTTTTCCGCAGATTTTTGCACTTCTTACTTCCGAAAACAACCAATACTATTCCATAATTAATCTTCCGATTCGACGAATTAGACGTAACTTTGCAGGGAAAAAAGTTTTAACGGTAAATAATATGAAAGAGAGATTTTTGAAGGCGGCGGTCATCGCCTGCACCCTGGCCGCCGCATCGTGCAGCCAGGCACCCACCGCTCCGGCTCCCGCCGAATACGCCGTGCTGACCGTAGAGACTGCCGACCGCACCGTGCCGCGCGTCTACTCGGCCGCCATCCGCGGCCGCCAGGACATCGCCGTCTACCCCCAGGTGTCGGGCACGATCACCGAACTGAAGGTCACCGAAGGCGAAACCGTCCGTCAGGGACAGACGCTCTTCATCATAGATCAGGTACCCTACAAGGCGGCGCTCCGCACGGCCGAAGCCAACGTGCAGGCCGCCCGGGCCGGCGTGGCCACGGCGCAGCTCACCTACGACAGCAAGAAGGAGCTCTTCGCCCGCAACGTCGTATCGCAGTACGACCTCTCCACCGCGGAGAACGCCCTGCTCACCGCCCGGGCCCAGCTCGCCCAGGCCGAGGCGCAGCGCGTAAACGCGGCCAACAACCTCTCGTACACCGCGGTCAAGAGCCCCGCCAACGGCGTGGTCGGCACGCTGCCCTACCGTGCGGGCGCCCTGGTGGGCCCCACGCTGCCGCAGCCGCTCACCACCGTGTCGGACAACTCGCTGATGTACGTCTACTTCTCGCTCACCGAGAACCAGCTCCTCGACCTCACACGCACCTACGGCTCGATCGAGGCCACGCTCCGCAGCATGCCCGACGTGCAGCTGCTCCTCAACGACGGCACGCTCTACGGCCATCCGGGCCGCATCGGCTCGATCAGCGGTGTGATCGACACCTCGACGGGCAGCGTGCAGCTCCGCGCCGAGTTCCCCAACGCCGAGGGTCTGCTCCACAGCGGCGGCTCGGGCAACGTGCTCCTGCCCGCAACCTATGCGAACTGCATCGTCGTGCCGCAGAGCGCCACGTTCGAGCTCCAGGACAAGGTATACGTATATAAGGTGATCGACGGCCGCGCGAGCTCGTCGCTCATCGAGGTCGCCCCGATCTCCGACGGCCGCGAGTACATCGTACGCTCGGGCCTCGTGCCGGGCGACACGATCATCGCCGAGGGCGTGGGCCTGCTGCGCGAAGGCACGCCCGTCACGCCGCGCATGCAGCCCGCCGCCGCACCCGAAACCGCAACGACCGAAACCGCAAAGCAGGAGTAACCCATGACACTCAAACACTTCATCGAACGACCCGTACTGGCGTCGGTCATCTCCATCGTCATCGTCATCGCGGGCCTGATCGGCCTGGCGACGCTGCCTGTCGAGCAATACCCCGACATCGCGCCGCCCACGGTCATGGTGCGCGCATCGTATCCCGGCGCCAGCGCCGAAACCATCCAGAAGTCGGTCATCATCCCCCTTGAGGAGGCGATCAACGGCGTGGAGGACATGATGTACCTCAAGTCCGACGCCTCGAACGCCGGCGCGGCCACCATCTCGGTCTACTTCCGCCAGGGCACCGATCCCGACATGGCGGCGGTCAATGTGCAGAACCGCGTCGCCACGGCCACCGGCTCGCTGCCGGCCGAAGTCACGCGCATCGGCGTGACGACCATGAAGCGCCAGACCTCCATGCTGAAGGTCTTCATGCTCTACAGCCCCGACGACTCGTACGACGAGACGTTCCTGGCCAACTACATGAACATCAACGTCAAGCCCCGCGTGCAGCGCATCGCGGGCGTGGGCGAGTTCATGGCCCTGGGCTCCGACTACTCCATGCGCATCTGGCTGCGGCCCGACGTGATGGCGCAGTACCGCCTCGTGCCGTCGGACGTGACCTACGCCCTCTCGGAGCAGAACATCGAGTCGGCCGTGGGTTCGCTGGGCGAGAACTCCGACAACACGTTCCAGTACACGATGAAATACCGCGGCCGCCGCATGACGGCCGAGGAGTTCGGCCAGATCGTCATCCGCTCCACGGCGGACGGCGAGGTGCTGCGCCTGAAGGATGTGGCCGACATCGAGCTGGGCAGCGAATCCTATGCCTACAAGGGCTACGCCAACGGTCACCCGGGCATCACGGCCCTCGTATTCCAGACCGCGGGATCGAACGCCACGCAGGTGGTCGAGAGCATCGACGACCTGCTCGACGAGATCGCCGCCGACCTGCCCAAAGGCGTGGAGGTGCTCCACCTGATGAGCGTGAACGACTACCTCTACGCCTCGATGAACGAGGTGCTGAAGACGCTCATCGAAGCCATCCTGCTCGTGATCCTCGTGGTCTACGTCTTCCTTCAGGACATCCGCTCGACGCTCATCCCCACGGTCTCGATCCTCGTGGCCCTGGTCGGCACCTTCGCGTTCCTCTCCGTTGCGGGCTTCTCGATCAACCTGCTGACGCTCTTCGCACTCGTGCTGGCGATCGGTACGGTCGTCGATGACGCCATCATCGTCGTCGAGGCGGTGCAGGCGCGCTTCGACACGGGCTACCGCTCCTCCTACATGGCCACCATCGACGCCATGTCGGGCATCACGTCGGCCATCGTCACCTCCACGCTGGTCTTCATGGCCGTGTTCATCCCCGTGGCGATGATGGGCGGCACGTCGGGTACGTTCTACACCCAGTTCGGCATCACGATGGCCGTGGCCGTGGGCATCTCGGCGCTCAACGCCCTGACGCTCTCGCCGGCCCTCTGCGCCCTGATCATGAAACCCTACCTCGACGAGAACGGCGAGATGCGCGACAACTTCGCGGCACGCTTCCGCAAGGCGTTCAACGCCGTCTTCACCGCCATGATCAACAAGTACAAGCACGGCGTGATGTTCTTCATCAAGCGCCGCTGGCTCATGTGGTCCACGCTCGCGCTGGCCTTCGCGGCGCTCTTCGTGCTGATGAACACCACCAAGACGGGTCTGGTGCCCGACGAGGACCAGGGCACGATCATGGTCAATGTCACCACGGCCCCCGGCAGCTCGCTCCAGGAGACCAACGAGGTGATGAACCGCATCGGCGAGCGCATGGCGGGCATCGAGCAGATCCGCGACTTCCAGCAGGTCGCCGGCTACGGCATGATCGCCGGCCAGGGTTCGTCGTACGGCATGTGCATCGTGAAGCTCAAGAACTGGGAGGAGCGTCCGGACAAGGAGGACGCCGTGAATGCGGTCATCGGGCAGCTCTACGCCCGCACGGCCGACATCAAGGACGCGCAGATCTTCGCCGTGGCGCCCCCCATGATCTCGGGCTACGGCACCTCGACCGGTTTCGAAATGTACCTCCAGGACCGTGCGGGCGGCAGCATCGACGACTTCTACAACGTCTACCTGCGCTTCGTGGGCGCCCTGAACCAGTGCCCCGAAAT
>VSOO01000118.1 GCA_009774895.1 Alistipes sp.
ATCTTTGCTCCCTATGGAACGTACTGCTGTTTTTCCCGGATCGTTCGACCCCTTCACGCGGGGGCACGAGGCCCTGGTAAGCGAGGCCCTCGCGCTCTTCGACCGCGTGGTGATCGCCATCGGACACAACACGGCCAAAGCCGGGCTGATGCGCGTCGATGACCGCCGCCGCCTGATCGAGGCGGTCTACGCCGGCGAGCCGCGCGTGGCGGTCCGCACCTACACCGGGCTCACGGGCGACCTGGCCCGCGCGGAGGGTGCCTGCGCCATCGTGCGGGGCGTGCGCAACACCGCCGATTTCGAGTACGAGCGCACGATGGAGGCCGCGAACCGCCGTCTGTTCGGCGAGCTGACGACCGTGGTGCTCTTCTCCCCGGCCGAAGTGGCCGACATCGCGTCGAGCACCGTGCGCGAGCTGCTCGCATTCGGCCGTGCGGTCGATGAATTCATGCCCCGCGGCATACGAATCGAAAATTACCTATAACACCGAATACTTATGATGGAATTCACTGCCGAAATGATCGCCGGACTGCTGGAAGGCGAAGTCGTCGGCGACAAAGAGGCCAAGGTGCACACCGTATCCTCCATCGAGGAGGGGCACGAGGGTTCGCTGGCCTACCTGACCAACCTCAAATACGAACCCTACCTCTACACGACCGGGGCTTCGATCGTGCTGACCGACCGCTCGTTCGTCCCCTCGCAGCCCGTGCGCGCCACGCTGGTGAAGGTGGAGAGCGCCGCCGCGGCCGTGCTGAAGCTGCTCGAAATGTACCAGGCGGCCAAGCCCCGCCGCAAGGGCATCGCCCGCCTGGCCTCCGTGTCGCCCGAGGCCCGGCTGGGCGAGGAGTGCTATGCGGGCGACTTCGCGGTGATCGAGGAGGGGGCGCAGATCGGCGACCGCTGCCAGATCTATCCCCAGGCATACGTGGGCCGCGGCGTGCGGATCGGCGACGACACGATTCTCTACCCCGGAGCGAAGGTCTACGAGGGCTGCCGCATCGGCAGCCGCTGCATCGTCCACGCGGGAGCCGTGATCGGCGCCGACGGTTTCGGCTTCGCGCCCAATGCCGAGGGAGGCTTCGACAAAATTCCGCAGCTGGGCAACGTGGTGATCGAGGACGACGTGGAGATCGGAGCCAACACCTGCATCGACCGCGCCAAGACCGACTCGACCGTCATCCGCCGCGGCGTGAAGCTCGACAACCTCATACAGATCGGCCACAACGTGCAGGTGGGCGAAAACACCGTATCGTCGGCCCAGACCGGCATCGCCGGCACCTCGCGCGTCGGCCGCAACTGCTTCCTCGCGGGGCAGGTGGGCATCGCCGACCACGTGACGGTGGGCGACCGCGTGCGCATCGGCTCGAAGGCCGGCGTGGACAAGAGCATCCCCGACGGCGAGGTCCGCATGGGCTACCCCGCCCTGCCGGGATTGCAGTTCCACCGCGCCTCGGCCGTATACAAGAACCTGCCCGAGCTGTCGAAGCGCGTGGATGCGCTCGAAAAGCGGATGCGCACGCTGACCGAAGAGTAGGCCGCCGCGCACCGGAAGCCCTCGGACATGACTCCGGCACGACACGTGCCGGTAAAGATTCATGCCGGCCGGAAGCGGCCGAACGGACAAAACGAAAAACGACATAAGATGAAAAAGATCCTTATCCTGGCCGCAGCAGCCGCATGCTGCATGGGCTGCACATCGAACCGATTCGTCGTACGGGGCGACATCCGCGACTTCGCGGGCACCCTCTATCTCTACGACGCGAACGGCACGAAACTCGACTCGGCGGTCACCGACAACGGCCGCTTCCGCTTCGAAGGGGTTTGCGAGGGCCCCGCGATCCGCTACATAGGCAACGACGCGCCGGACGGCGAGCTGTTCGCACAGATGTTCTTCCTCGAACCGGGCACCATCCGCTTCGAGGGCGACCGCGAGGCATACGCCACGGGCACTCCGGCCAACGACGCGCGACGCGCATTCGCGGAGCGGGGCAGCGAGCTGCTCGAACGCTACCATGCACCGGAAACCACCGATGCGGAGCGCGAGAAGATCGAACACGAATTCGAGAAGATGAGCAAGCAGGAATTAGAAGAGAACCGCGACAACATCTTCGGCCTGGCGCTCCTGGCCCAGATGGCCCCCGCCATGAGCTCGGAGGAGCTGCTGGCCGCGCTCGACGCACTGCCCGAGCAGCTGAAGCGCAACGAGACGGCGACCGCCCTCCGCCGCTTCGCCACGGAGGTGAAGGCCGCGGCGCCCGCACGCCCCGACACTTATCTCGACATCGAGCAGAACACGCCCGAAGGCAAGAGCGTGTCGCTGCGCTCGGTAGTGGAGAATCCGCAGAACAAATACGTCCTGCTCGACTTCTGGGCCTCGTGGTGCAAACCCTGCATGCGCGAGGTGCCCCACCTGAAGGAGGCCTACGACGCCTACCGCACGAAGGGATTCGAGATCTACGCCGTGTCGCTCGACGAGGAGGAGGCGCGCTGGACCGAGGCCATCGCCTCGAACGGCATGTCGTGGATTCACGTCAGCGACCTCCGTGGCTTCGAGAACGGCGCGGCCGCGGTCTACGGCGTGCGGAGCATCCCGAGCAACTACCTCATCGAGACCGCCACGGGACGCATCGTGGCCTCGGACCTGCGCGGCGCGGCGCTCGGGGAGGAGCTCGGCCGGCTGCTGAACTAAAAGCCGCCGTACCGTGTCCGCACCCGACGCATACCGCATTCTGGGCATCGACCCCGGCACCAACTACATGGGTTACGGCGTGCTGGAGGTCGAGGGCCGCACCGTGCGCTCGGTCGTGCTGGGTGACATCGACCTGCACCGGCTCAGCGACCCCTACGAAAAGCTGCGCACCATCTTCGAGCGGGTCGGGGCCCTCATCGACGAATACGGCCCCCGCGAAGCGGCGCTCGAATCGCCCTTCTTCGGCGAGAACGTGCAGAGCATGCTCAAGCTCGGACGCGCACAGGGGGTGGCGATGGCCGCGGCGCTGAGCCGCGGAATGCAGGTGTTCGAATACGCCCCCTCGCGCATCAAGCAGAGCATCACCGGCAGCGGCGCCGCACCCAAGGAGCAGGTGGCCGCAGTGATCGGCCGCATGCTGCGGATCGACCGGCCGCCCCGCAGGCTCGACGCCACGGACGGCATGGCCGTGGCGATGTGCCACTACTTCATGAGCTCGTCGCCCCTGAACGCGGCCCTGGGCGGCGAAAGAAAGAAAGGACTCGGGGGCGGACGCAAGGCCGCATCGAAAGAGGGCAGCTCGTCGTGGGAGCGCTTCCTGCACGACCACCCCGACCGCCTGATCGAACGCTGACACCGGCCGGTCGCACGCGACCGGCCGGCTGTCAGAAAACCCGTCACGGCATCCGACACGGAAGTGCCGTCAAAATGCCCCACTCGTTTAACCCACTGTCATCCGCTCCGGCACGGCACGCACGCGCCCGGACCTTTAGAAAAGAATCCCCATGCACCGTTTTCGCCCCGCACCCCGACTTATCCTCGCCGTCGCCGCACTGCTCTGCGGCTGCGGCGACGTGCGCACCACGCTGACCGGCCGCATCGAAGGCCTCGGCGCCGACTCCCTAAGGCTGCTCGCCCCGGGCGACGGTCGGGACACGCTCGCCGTGGCCCCCGTCGCTGCGGACGGCACGTTCCGCATGGAAATCCGCCTTCCGGAGCCTGCGATCGCCGTCGCGACGGCCGACGGGGAGCCGCTCGCACCCGTGCTGCTCGAAAAGGGCGCCCTCCGCTTGGAGTACGGCCCCGCGGGGCTCTGCCTCGCCGCAGGCACACCGGCCAACGACAGCCTGAGCCGGTTCCGCGAACTCCTCGAACACGAAACTTCGCCGGAAGGCGCGCGGGCGCTTGCCGAGCGCACCTTGGAGCACAACACCGGCAACCTCTGCGGCGTCTGGCTCTTCCGAACGTACATCGACCCCGAGACACCCGACGCAAGGGCCTTCCTGGAGCGCTTTCCGCGGTCACTGCGCCGCACGCGCCCGCTGCGGGATGCGGAACGGCGCATCGCCGCCGCCGAACGCACGGCACCGGGCAGCCCCCTCGTCGAGCTGGCGCTCCCCGACTCCGCAGGCCGCACGGCACTCCTGTCGGAATGCGCCCGGGAACGCACGACGGTCGTCTGCTTCTGGGCCGCCTGGAGCCGCGGATCGCAACGCATGCGCCGTGCGTTGCAGCGCCTCGCAGCGCGCCGTCCCGACCTTGCGGTCTACGCCGTATCGCTCGACAACGACATCGCGGCGTGGCGCCGCGAACTGAGGCTGCATCCTACGGGCTGGACCGAGGTGCTGGGCACCGACCGGGGCCGCAGCGCCGCAGCCGAAGCATACGGCATACACGACGTGCCGTCGCACGTGCTGATCGGTCCCGACGGCCGGATTCTGGGTCGCGACCTCACGCCTCAGGCGATCGAAGCGCTGCTGAAGGAGCCGCGGTAACCTATACCGGATACAAGGACTCCGATAACGGGTGCCGCCCCAAAAATCCCGGTAACAGGTACCGCCCAAGAACCGCAGGAACCTGCTCCTGCTCCTGCCCCGGCTCCGATGCAGGGAAGCGGCATCGGCACGGCAACCGGCCACAAATGCAACCAACACCGCTCCTGTTACCGGACTTCGAACCGATACCGGCACCGCACCGTGCTCAGCCGCCGAAACGGGGCATGAGATACAAAACCGCCGG
>VSOO01000119.1:0-2188 GCA_009774895.1 Alistipes sp.
CAACATGGAGTTGATCGAGTACCCGATGGGGCTGCCGCGCCTGATGGGGCTCCACGACCTCTGCGGCATGAAAAACACCGGCCGCGACCTGGGCGCCATGATCTACGGCGGCTTCGGCTGCCGGGACTGCGACCGCGACGTGGTGAGCTACGACATCGCCGTGCTGAACGGCGAGGGGCTCAACGTGCGCGACGCGAACAAGAGCAAGGACGTCGTGGCCCGCGTGATGGTGCGTCCCGTGCGGGGTCTGACGCTCGCCGGCTACGTCTACCGCGGCGAATACGGCGCCGACTGCATGCGCCGCACGCGCTACGGCGGCGGTGCCGCCTACGACCGCGGCCGCGGCGTGGTGCGCGGCGAGTGGATCGGCGGACGCACCGGCTCGCTGAAGAGCGAGGGATGGTATGCGATGGGCGGCGTGCGCTTCGACCACGGGCTGATGGCCGCCTTGCGCTACGACACCTTCATCGAGGACCGCGACGCAGCCTCCACGCGCCGCCGCAACTACACGGCGGGCCTCTCGTGGCAGCCCCTGAGGTACTTCCGCTGCCAGCTCGACTACACCTACGAGTACTACGCCGCAGCGGGCGTGCGCGACCGCAACGTGGTGGCCGTGCTGCTCACGGGCATGTTCTGACGCCGCCCGCGATCCGCTCTCGGCCGCTCCGTGTCCCCGCTGCCGTAGACTGCGTACGGCAGGGCCGCTCCCCGCGGCGCCCTTGCCGACCCGGGGCCGCAGGAGACCCCATTGCGTTGCGCGGAACGCAGCGCGGCGGCCGTCGCAGGCACCTGCCGCACGCACGATTTGCCTCAGAGGGCCGTTCCGTCACCCGGAACGGCCCTCTGACAGCCAAAAAGAGCGTACGGACGATTGCGGGGTCGGGAATTATTCTTATCTTTGCACGGTGTCCGCCCCGTGCGGGCACCTTTTCGTCCGGAAAAGGACGAGGACGGGCAACGCGCCGGAACCTCCGGGCTCCGCGCGCCCCGAAAGTCGAAACGGCGTAGGCCTCTTGCGCGCTCGACGTCACGGATGCTGCGGCATCCGTCGCGGGCAGCAACGTGTCTCCGCCTTTTCTGTTTCCGACGCCGTGCGGCATGCTCCGTTCGGTGCAGACATGAAACGATTACGGTTCGCCGTAAACATAAAAGGTTAGACAAACCTGCCGTGCGATAAACTTCCGGCCGTCGCAACCGTGCGTCGGCATTTCCCTGGTGTAAAATTTGTCTGAACCTGAGTCGTGTCCGTGGCATTCATTGTCACGGACAGGCTTGGGCGTAAGGATAACCTCCAGGGAAAAAGGCTCGGAAGGCCGATCGCATGGGGTTATACCTGCGCCCTTTTTTCATGGGCTGCCGCGGGCAGGTGCGGCGCCGGCCGGGAAGAACGAATGAGGCATCGCATGACTCCGGCCGCCGCACCGCCCGCTTTATGTATGGCCGCAACGCTGTGGATAACCTCCGAGGCACTTGCGGTCGGCGCGCAACCCCGCGAAAAGCGCGGCTGAGGCCGCGGCCATACGTTGCGGAGCGCTCGCGCATACGTCCCTGTCTTCCGCGACTCCAGCCGATCCACGTTCACGCCTCAGAAACCCTTTTATGGAAGGTGCCGCAAACAAAAAACCCTGCGAATCGTTCGCAGGGTTTTTCTTTCGACACGCAGCGCGATTATTTCGCAGCGGAGGTCATGCGCTTCTCCTTGATGCGGGCCTTCTTGCCGGTGAGCTGGCGCAGGTAGTAGATACGTGCACGACGTACGACACCGATCTTGTTCACCTCGATCTTCTCGATGTGGGGCGAGTAGAGCGGGAAGATACGCTCCACACCCACGCCGTTCGACATCTTGCGGATGGTGAACATCTTCGTCTTGCCCGATCCCTTGATCTGGATCACGACACCGCGGAAGCTCTGCAAACGCTCCTTGTTGCCCTCGACGATCTTGTACGTTACGGTGATCGTGTCACCTGCCTTGAACGCGGGCACTTCGGCCTCGTTCTTGGTCCACATCTGCTCGTTCACGAGCCGGATGATAGCATCTTTGTTCATCTTGACGATAATTTTGATGATTCCGCGCCCGACATTTCCGCTGTGCCCGACTACCATACGCCCCACTGGACGTAATCCCGCGCACCGCGGCGATTCCGCCGCATGCGCCGCTGCCGGTGCACCCAATGAAAGAGGTCGGTAC
>VSOO01000119.1:2198-4678 GCA_009774895.1 Alistipes sp.
GTACACGCCCTTTCGGGAGGGCAAAGATACGAAAAAAACGGGAATTGCAAAAAACGCAGGTGTTTCGTCGCGCACCGGAGCGGGGCTGAAGCGAACGGCCGGGCCTGCGAGCCCGCCGGGACAAGCCGTTTCGCGGTCCGGGCTGCCTGCGCACGATGCCGCCTTTCGCGGTGCCCACGAAAAAACCGCGCGGCACCTAAGCCGCGCGGTCGGACGTCGTCGCTGCGGGAGCGCCCCGTGTCAGGGCAGCAGCACGAACTTGGCCTGCACGCTGTAATTCAGACGGATGGTCTTGAAGTCGAGCGACTCCTCCGCGGCGCCCTCCGCCGTGTCGTACATCGTGCTTGCGGCTTTTGTGCGCAGCAGGTTGTTGTTATAATAAATAGGTGCCACGTCGTTGTTCGAATCGTAGATGTAGAAGCAGGAGCCGATGCGCTGACCGATGGCCTCGGCAAGCGATGCGGCGTTCGCGCGCGCGTTGCGCACGGCGTCGAGGCGTATGCGCTCCTTGTGCTCGTCGAGTTTCGAGTGCGACACGCGCAGGATCGACACGTTCTGTATGCCGGCCGCGTCGAGCGCTTCGTAGGCGCGGGTCACTTCGGCTCCCGAGTGGAGCAGAAGTTGATACTGGGCCGTGGCGGCGGAGGTGCGGCGGCGGAAGTACTCGCTCGACATGTCGGCCACCTTGAGCTGCTTCTCCACATCGACGCCTGCGCGCTTGAGTGCGGCGATCATGTCGCGGCGCTGCTGTTCGAGGGTCTGGCGCCCCTTCGACTCGCGTTCGTCGATGACGATCGAGAGGTAGAATTCATCGGGCGCGATCTCCTCTTCGGCGCGTCCGTTCACCTGAATGTACGACGGATAGCTCTCTTCGGACTGTGCCGCTGCGGGCAGTGCGGGGATCGCGAACAGTGCGACCGCAACCGCAAGGATCGTTTTTTTCATGGGAATCATTTGTTTTTCACTTCCGTTTTCATGCCCGTCACGGTCCGAAAATCGTTCGGCGCCGCATCCTGATCGACGAAAACGCATCGTTTTTTTCGTTTGCTTCACTGCAAAGATAACGCCGCCGGCGAGAAAAACGTATGCCGTCCGGCAGAAAAAAACTCGGATGCGGCGTAACTGATTTTTTAAAATCCCCCCCCCTTGACTTACCATGTGGGATGGAAATGGATGAAAAAACTTACATTTTCTTTACTTAGGTCGAAAACACGCACAAAAGTTAAAAATTATTCGGTTTTTCGTAAAAAATTTTCGTATCTTTGTAAACGGCAGGTTCCCGCCAGGCGTCGCAGGACACGTTATTGCGGGCTGCGGCCGCGCTGCGAGGCGCGGCGGACGAAAAAAAGGACACTTTATTTTTCAAACTATTCAACAAACATGATGTACGACAAAAATTACGAAGCACCGGCAATGAACAGCTGGAGTGTGGAGACCGAACTCGGATTCGCGATGAGCGATTTCAACGAGAACACGGATTTTCAGGGTTTCGGCGAGGATAACTCGTGGAGCTGGTAATCGACAAAAGAGGATGAAAACTATGAAAAAGAACTTACTTCTTCTCGGCCTGGCTTTCGCAGGCGCGGCTTTCACGGGTTGTACCCAGGAGGAGGCCGACAACACGGGCAAAGAACCCGTGGTATGTAACAATCCCGCAGTGCTGACGGCACAGGTCGGCGGCGAGGATGCTACGCGTACGTCGATCCGCCCGGACGGCCGTTCGGTGCAGTGGAACGCCGGCGACGTGATCGGTGTCTATTCGGACAATACGGCCGGTAAGATCCGTTACCGTCTGAAGGATGGCCAGGAGGGTGCCGACAAGGGTCAGTTCGAGCTGATCGCGGGCCAGGAGGGCGCAATCAAGACGGTAGGTTTCAGCAACACCGACGACGATCGCACCTACGTGGCCGTTTACCCCGGCAACGCCAACATGTATACTTACAAGTCCAGCCCCTACATGGACCGTGTCCTGATCGGCGCCGAGATTCCGTGGGAGCAGACCTACACGGAGGGTTCGTACGACAAGAACGCGCTGCCGATGATGGCCGTGTTCAAGGAGACCCCCGCCGGCGACATGTCGGAGCTCAAGTTCAAGTACATGGGTTCGCTGCTTGAGCTGCCGCTCGCCGCCGCCGAGGCTATGAATCTGAATAAGATCCGTGTGGACTATGTCGATTATCGAACAGCAGACGATGCTAATCCCGGCGTGCATCGCCTGGCCACCAAGCTCGCCTGGCAGTTCTACTGGGACTTCTTGAACGGTGACACCGAGCTGCGCGACATCATCTTCACCGACATGTCGAAGCCGATGAGCTATTCGTGGCGGAGAGACTCCGAGACAGGTGCCGTTACGGAGGACAATGTATTCTTCCACACCGACTATCAGACCGTTTCTAGCGGCAAGCACTATTTGTATATGGGCTGTGACATGGCCGTATCTGATCAGTGCAAGAACTACTACTTCGGTGTTTCACCAATGC
>VSOO01000012.1:0-11120 GCA_009774895.1 Alistipes sp.
CGGGGACCGTGCGGCGGAAGAGGGCCTCCGGATAGCGCACGTCGCTCAGAAAAAGGCCTTGTGCGGGGGCGCTGCTGCTCGCGCGTGCGAGGTCGCGGCTTTCGATGATCGCGCGGAACTCCTCGGGGGTGTAGCGTCCGCGCCCCACATCGACCAGCGTACCCACCACGGCCCGCACCATGTTGCGCAGGAAGCGGTCGGCGCGGATCGTGAACCGCAGGGTGCCGTCACGCTCCGTCGTCCAGGCCGCATGGTCGATGCGGCAGATGTTGGTGCGGTTGTTCGAGTTGAGTTTGGCGAAAGAGGTGAAATCCTCGTATTCGAGCAGTGCGGCCGCGGCCCGGTTCATGCGTTCCGTGTCGAGCGGCACGTAGTATTGCCACGACGTGTCGCGCGTGAAAGGGTTCTTGCGGGGCGAGACGATGTAGCGGTATTCGCGGCTCAGGGCGCTGAAGCGTGCGTGCGCCTCGTCGTTCACCGGCGCGATCGACCGCAGCGCCACGCCTTCCGGCAGCAGGAGATTGGCTTTGTAGACCGTGTGCGCGGGGTCGGGCAGGGGAGTCTCCGTGTCGAAGTGGGCCACGTAGTAGAGGGCATGCACTCCCGTGTCGGTGCGTCCGGCGCCCGTAATCGCGATTTCGTGCCGCAGCAGGGTAGAGAGCGCCTGTTCTATGGTCTGTTGCACCGACGGCCGGTCGGTCTGGCGCTGCCATCCGCAGAATGCCGAGCCGTTGTATTGCAGTTCGATGAAGTATCTCATAATGTGGTTGCCGGATGTTCGTGCCGCCCGGCCGGGGACTCCGGACCGCAGGTCTCGAAAACGAAACATACCGCCCGCGCGGGCATGAATGCCGCCTTGCGACCGGTGTGTTCCGAAAAAAAGCGCTCCGCACCGGCGGATTCCGGATGCGGAGCGCGGGGGGTGTGCTATCGACGCGGTTTGATGTTCAGACGCACGGGACGGATCATGTTCTCGGGTTTGAGAATCTCGTCCAGTTCCTCCTTCGAGAGGATGCCGTGCTCCAGTACCAGCTCGTATACGCCGCGACCCGTTTCGAGGGCCTCCTTGGCGATCTTCGTCGAGTTCTTGTAGCCGATGATCGGGTTGAGGGCCGTCACGACGCCGATGCTCTCGTGGATGTAGCGGCGGCAGCGCTCCTCGTTGGCCGTGATGCCGTCGATGCAGCGGATGCGCAGCGTGTCGAAGCCGTTTGCGAGCAGGTCGGCCGACTCGAAGCAGCACTGGGCCATTACGGGCTCCATGGCGTTGAGCTCCATCTGTGCGGCCTCGTTGCACATCGTCACGCACAGTTCGTTGCCGATCACCTTGTATGCGATCTGGTTCATCACCTCCGGAATCACGGGGTTCACCTTGCCGGGCATGATCGACGATCCGGGCTGGCGTGCGGGGAGGTTGAACTCGCCCAGACCGCAGCGCGGACCCGAAGCCAGCAGACGCAGGTCGTTGCAGATCTTGTTCATCTTGGTGGCGATGCGCTTCATGGCTGCGGCATAGCCCACCATGCACGACGTATCGGACGTGGCGCCCACCAGGTCTTCGGCCAGGCGGATGTTCCAGCCGGTGATCTCGGCGATGGCCTGCGTGCAGCGCTCGGCGTAGCCCGGAACGGCGCAGATGCCCGTGCCGATGGCCGTGGCGCCCATGTTGATCGTCAGGAACTCCTCGGCTGCGTGGTCGAGGTTGGCGATCTCGTCCTTGAGGATGCTGGCGAAGCCGTGGAACGTCTGACCGAGGGTCATGGGCACGGCGTCTTCGAGCTGCGTGCGGCCCATCTTCAGGATGTGGGCGAACTCCTCGGCCTTGCGCATGAACGAGTCGATCAGCGCCTGGTAGTGCTCCTTGAGCTTGAGGTGCGTGGCGTAGAGACCCATGTGGATAGCCGACGGATAGGCGTCGTTGGTCGATTGCGAGCAGTTCACGTGGTCGTTGGGCGAGCAGAACTGGTATTCGCCGCGCTCGTGGCCCATGATTTCGAGGGCGCGGTTGGCGATCACTTCGTTGGCGTTCATGTTGGTGGTCGTGCCCGCACCGCCCTGGATCATGTCCACGGGGAAGAACTCGTGGTGCTTGCCCTCCATGATCTCGCGGCATGCCTGTGCGATGGCCTCGTACTGCTCATCGGTGAGCAGCCCCAGCTCGTGGTTGGCGATGGCTGCGCCCAGTTTCACGATGGCCAGACCGTTCACGAAGAGGGGATACTGGTCCAGACGGAACGAACTGATGGGGAAATTCTCCAGGCCGCGCAGCGTCTGCACGCCGTAGAGTACGTCGCAGGGAACCTCCACGCTGCCGAGCAGGTCGCTCTCGGTGCGCGTTTTTACATTTTGGTTAGTGCTCATGATACTGTATGTTGTATTTTAAATGGTATGCTTTCGATTCGAAACCGTTTGATCCGATAAAAGTATTGATTTTTTTTCAAACTCCCAATTTTTCGGAACTATTTTTTATTTCGGCTGCGTTTTCGTATCTTTGCGTAAATTTATTTCGACATGAAAGCAGCCATCGTAGGATATGGAAAAATGGGGCGCGAGATCGAGAAAATACTCCTCGAACGCGGCCACGAAATCGTATTGCGCATCGACGCGGAGAACGCTTCGGAGCTTACGCCCGAGCGTCTGGCCGCGGCGGATGTCGCGCTGGAGTTCACCATGCCGGAGACGGCCTATGCGAACATCCGCGCCTGCATTCTCGCCCGCACGCCCGTCGTGAGCGGCACGACGGGGTGGACGGCGCGTCTGGGCGAGCTGGAGAAGCTGTGCCGCGAGCGTCGCTCGGCGCTTTTCTATGCCTCGAATTTCAGCCTGGGCGTCAATCTGCTGTTCCGCCTGAACCGGCAGCTGGCCGCCATGATCGACCGCGTGTCGGGCTACGACGTCCGCATCGAGGAGGTGCACCACATCCAGAAGAAGGATGCGCCCAGCGGCACGGCCATCACGCTCGCCGAGGGGATCATCGGAGAGCTCGGCGCCAAGAACGGCTGGGTGAACGACGAACATGCCCCCGCGGACCGCATCGCGATCCGCTCGGTGCGCGAAGGGACGGTGCCGGGCACCCACACCGTGACCTACGAGTCGGAGGATGACATTCTGGAGCTGCGGCATACGATAAAGAACCGCCGTACGTTGGCTATGGGAGCCGTCGTGGCGGCGGAGTTCCTCTGCGGCAAGGAGGGGGTTTACACGATGGACGACCTGTTGAAATAGTACGTCATGCAGAAGATCAAGGCTTTTTTCCGAAACAAATGGACGGGGTTCGTGCTCGCATCGGCGGTGTGGACGCTCTGGTTCGTGGTCTGGACGGGTAACTGGTGGATGCTGCTGGGCATTCCGGTGCTCTACGACCTCTACATTACGGGGTGGTTCCGGCGCCGCGTGTGGTCGCGCAATGCCGAGTGGTGCCGCCGCAGCGCGGTCTACCGCACGGCGTACGAGTGGGTGAATGCCATCCTCTTCGCCACGGTGGTGGCCACGCTGGTCCACATCTATGTCTTCCAGATGTACGTGATTCCCACTTCGTCGATGGAGAAGACGCTGCTGGTGGGCGACTACCTCTACGTGAGCAAGGTCACCTACGGGCCCCAGATGCCCAATACGCCCCTGTCGTTCCCCTTCGTGCACCATACGATGCCCTTTTCGCAGACGCGGCCTTCGTTCTCCGATGCCGTGCAGTGGCCCTACCGCCGTCTGCGCGGCCTGCGACGCATCGAGCGCAACGACGTGGTGGTCTTCAACTTCCCGGCGGGCGACACGGTGCTGCTCGAAAACCAGGCGGTGACCTACTACGACGTGCTGCGCAGCTACTGCCAGACCTACGGCGACGCCGAGGGACGCCGCCGCCTGTTCGCGGAACATACGGTCGCGGCCCGTCCGGTGGACAAGCGCGAGAACTACATCAAGCGCTGCGTGGCCCTTCCGGGCGACACGCTGCGTGTGGTGAACGGCGAGGTGTGGATCGATGGCGTGCGCCGGGAGCCCGTGCCCGAGCGGCAGTTCTCCTACGTCGTCCAGACTTCGGCACCCTTTTCGCAGTATGCCATCGCCAACCTCGGGGTGACGGAGTACAGCGGCAACGGATCGTCCTACTACATGATGCTCACCGACGAGAACGCCCGCCGCGTGGAGGCGATGAACAACGTGGTTTCGATCCGCCGCTATTCGGCGGGTCCCAACAGCGACGTCTATCCCCAGCCGGCGGTGCCGCTCTGGAGCCAGGACAACTACGGTCCCGTGTGGATTCCGGCGCGCGGGGCGCAGATCGAGCTCACGGAGTGGAATGCGGCGCTCTACGGCCGCATCATCGAGGCATATGAGGGGCACCGTCTCGAACGCGACGGCGACCGCTTCCTCATCGACGGCGAACCGGCCGACACCTATACTTTCGCGATGGACTACTACTGGATGATGGGCGACAACCGCCACAATTCGGCCGACTCGCGCTTCTGGGGCTTCGTGCCCGAGGACCACATCGTGGGCAAGGCGTCGTTCGTATGGCTGTCGCTCGATCCCGACCGCCGCTTCCCCGCGAACATCCGCTGGAACCGCATGTTCCGTAAGGTGCGCTGAGCCGTGGAACGTCCGGACGACAGCTTTCTGACCGTGGCGGCGGCGGCCGAAACGGCATCGAGGGAGCGGAGCAGCAAGTTCCTGGCCTATGCCTATCCCGTGCGCGACGAGGAGCGGATCCGCGAGCTGCTCGACGCCTTGCGCAAGCGCTATTTCGATGCCACGCACCACTGCTACGCCTGGCGCCTGGGCCCCGGGGGCGAGCGTTTCCGTGCCAACGACGACGGCGAGCCGTCGGGTACGGCCGGCAAACCCATTCTGGGCCAGATGCTCTCGCGGGGAATTACGGACACCCTGGTGGTCGTGGTGCGCTACTTCGGCGGCACGAAACTGGGGGTTCCGGGGCTGATCGCAGCCTACCGCGAAGCGGCGGCCGAGGTGCTCGACGCCGCCGGTGTCGAGGAGCGCACCGTGGACCGCACGGCGACGGTGCGTTTCCCGTACGAGTCGATGAACGACATCATGAAAATCATCAAGGAGGAGCAGCCCGCCGTCCGGGCGCAGGAGTTCGACTGCCTGTGCAGCGTGACGCTCTCGATCCGCGCATCCCGGGCGGAGGCGCTGTTCGGCAGGCTGGCCAAGGTCGGGGGTGCGGCCCTCGAAGAGGAGACGACATGAAAGAGAACAATGCCATTCACATAAAAGGTGCGCGGGTGCACAACCTCCGCAACATCGAGGTGACCATTCCCCACGACCGGCTGACGGTGATTACGGGGCTGAGCGGCTCGGGCAAATCGACCCTGGCGTTCGACACGATCTTCGCCGAGGGACAGCGGCGCTATGTGGAGTCGTTGTCGGCCTATGCGCGTCAGTTCCTGGGGCGTGTGGGCAAGCCCGATGCCGACCTCATATCGGGCATCGCGCCGGCCATCGCCATCGAGCAGAAGGTCAATACGCGCAATCCGCGCTCGACCGTGGGTACGACGACCGAGATCTACGACTACCTGAAGCTGCTCTACGCCCGCATCGGACATACTTTTTCGCCCGTCACGGGGCGTGAGGTGCGCTGCTACGGCGTGGACGACGTGACGGCGCGCATACTGGCCGCGAAGGAGGGCAGCCGCGTGGTGATCGCGGCGCCGCTGCGTCTGGCACCGGGGCAGGGGGTGATCGAGAAGCTCACGCTGCTGCTCGCCGAGGGCATACTGCGCATCCGCACGGGCGGTGAGACGCTGCTGATCGAGGAGGCGCTGCCCCGCCTGGGCGCCGACACGCCGCCGGGGGAGATCGCCGTGGTGATCGACCGTGCGCGCGTGGCCTCCGACGACGACACGCAGACCCGTCTGCGCGACTCGGTGGCGCGCGCCTTCTCCTACGGCGAGGGCGACTGCATCGTCGTCACGGAGGAGGGCGAGGCCTGCTATTCGTCGCGCTTCGAGGCCGACGGCATCCGCTTCGAACCCCCGACCGAGCATCTGTTCAGCTTCAACAATCCGCTGGGGGCCTGTCCCCGCTGCGAGGGCTACGGCAAGGTGGTCGGCATCGACGAGGACCTGGTGATTCCCGACAAGAGCAAGACCGTGTACGAAGGCGCCATCGCCTGCTGGCGCGGCGAGACGATGGGGCAGTGGCGCGAGCAGCTCGTGCGCAACGCCGCGAAGTTCGACTTCCCGATCCATACGCCCTACCACGAACTCACGGCGGAGCAGAAACGCCTGCTCTGGCGCGGCAACGACTATTTCGAGGGGCTCGACGACTTCTTCGCCTACATCGACGGCCAGCGCCACAAGATACAGTACCGCGTGATGAAGGCGCGCTATACGGGCAAGACCGTCTGTCCCGCCTGCGGCGGCAGCCGCCTGCGGCCCGAGGCGCTCTACGTGCGGGTGGGCGGGCGCGACATCGCCGAACTGGCGGCGATGCCCGTCGAGCGGCTCGCGGCGTTCTTCGCGGAGCTGCGCACCGACGCGTACGACACCAAGACCGCGGCGCGCATCCTGACCGAGATCCGCAACCGGCTGCAATACCTTCTCGACGTGGGGCTGGGCTACCTGACGCTCGACCGCCTCAGCGCCACGCTTTCGGGCGGCGAGAGCCAGCGCATCAACCTGGCCACGTCGCTCGGCAGCAACCTCACGGGATCGCTCTACATCCTCGACGAACCCTCGATCGGGCTCCATCCGCGCGACACGCACCGCCTGATCCGCGTGCTCGAACAGTTGCGCGACATGGGCAATACGGTCATCGTCGTCGAGCACGAGGAGGAGGTGATCCGCGCCGCGGACTACATCGTGGATATCGGTCCCGAGGCGGGCGAGAAGGGCGGCGAGGTGGTTTTCAGCGGCACGCTGCCCGATTTGCTCGGGTGCGGCCGCAGCCTCACGGCCGACTACCTCGCGGGGCGCCGGAGCATCGCCGTGCCCCCCATGGAGCGGGGCTGGAGCCACTCGATCGCGGTGCGCGGCGCCCGTGAACACAACCTGCGCAACATCGACGTGCGCATACCCCTGGGTGTCATGACCTGCATCACGGGCGTCAGCGGCTCGGGCAAATCGACCCTCGTGAAGGATATTCTCTACCCGGCGCTGCGGCGTCAGCTGCTCGACACGGGCTCGCGTCCCGGCGATTTCGACGGGCTGGAGGGCGACACCTCGCTCCTCGCCTCGGTGGAGATGGTGGACCAGAACCCGATCGGCAAGTCGTCGCGTTCGAACCCCGTGACCTACATCAAGGCCTACGACGAGATACGCAAGCTCTACGCCGAGCAGCCCTACGCCAAACATACGGGCCTCAACGCCTCGCATTTCTCGTTCAACGTGGCCGGTGGCCGCTGCGAGGAGTGTCAGGGCGAGGGGGTCATCAAGGTCGGCATGCAGTTCATGGCCGACGTGGAGCTGGTGTGCGAGGCGTGCGGCGGCAAGCGCTTCCGCGACGAGGTGCTCGAAACGAAATACCGCGACCGCACGATCAGCGACGTGCTCGACATGACCGTGGACGACGCCATAGAGTTCTTCGGTGCCGACACGGGCGCCCTTTGCCGGCGCATCGTCGAGCGGCTGCGCCCCTTGCAGGAGGTGGGCCTGGGCTACGTGCGCCTCGGGCAGTCCTCCTCGACGCTCTCGGGCGGCGAGAGCCAGCGTGTGAAGCTCGCTTCGTTCCTCACGAAGGAGTCGTCGGCGGCGGGCAACGTGCTGTTCATCTTCGACGAGCCGACCACGGGACTCCATTTCCACGACATATCCCGTCTGCTGGGGGCGTTCGACGCGCTGATCCGCAAGGGCCACACGATCGTGGTGGTGGAGCATAATACGGAGGTGATCCGCTGCGCCGACTGGGTGGTGGACCTGGGGCCCGAGGCGGGAGCCGACGGCGGACAGGTGGTGTTCGAGGGCACGCCGCGCGAGCTGGCGGAGTGCGCCGAGAGCCACACGGGCGAATTCCTGCGGCGGAAGATGCCGTG
This sequence comes from Alistipes sp., assembly GCA_009774895.1. GTDB lineage: Bacteria > Bacteroidota > Bacteroidia > Bacteroidales > Rikenellaceae > Alistipes. Next base: position 7,985 of record VSOO01000012.1, read on the forward strand.
AGGCGCACAGTGCCGGGTGCGGGCCGCCGCATCGCCTGCGGGCGCGGCCGGCCGCAAGACCCGAATCCCGAACCGAAAATGAAGCGATACGACCGATGACGGAATTCCATACATACGAGCTGCCCAACGGCATCCGGGGCATCCACCGCCGGGTGAAGAGCGGCGTGGCCCACTGCGCGCTGATCGTCAATGCGGGCAGCCGCGACGAGCGGGCGGGCGAACACGGCCTGGCCCACTTCACGGAGCATGCCTTCTTCAAGGGCACGCAGCGCCGCAAGGCGTGGCAGGTGAACTGCCGGCTGGAGAACCTCGGCGGCGAACTGAACGCCTTCACCACGAAGGAGGACACGACGGTGCACGCCACCACGCTGCGCGGCGACTTCGCCAAGGCCGCGGAGCTGATCGCCGACGTGGCGTTCCACTCCACTTTCCCCGCGCGCGAAATCGAGCGCGAGCGCGAGGTGGTGTGCGACGAGATCAACACCTACAAGGATTCGCCGGCCGACATGATCTACGACACGTTCGAGGAGCTGCTCTTCGACGGGTCCGAACTGGGTCATAACATCCTGGGGCGCAAAGCCTCGCTTCAACGCTTCGACGGCGAAGCCATCCGCCGCTTCACGCAGCGCACGCATACCACCGACCAGATGGTCTTCTCGTCCATCGGCAATCTTGCGCCCCGCACGGTCGAAGCCGTGGCCCTTCGGTGCTTCGGGGGCGAGGCGGCCACGGTACGCGATTTCCGGCGTGCGGAGCCTTCCGTGGCCGTGCCGTTCGACCGGAGCGTCGCACGCCACACCCACCAGACGCACTGCATCGTCGGGAGCCGCGCGTGCGGCATCGACGACGCGCGGCGGCTGCCGCTGGCCCTCGCGGTGAACCTGCTGGGCGGGCCGAGTGCCAATTCGCTGTTGAACGTGGTGCTGCGCGAGAAGCACGGCCTTTCCTACAACATCGAGGCATCCTATACGCCCTATACCGACTGCGGCATCGTCGCCGTGTACTTCAGCTGCGACCATGCCAACACGGAGCAGTGTCTCGACCTGGTGGAGCGGGAGCTGCACCGGCTCTGCACCGTGCCCCTGACCCCGCGCCGTCTGGCGATGGCCAAGCGACAGTTCATCGCACAGCTCGCCATTTCGATGGAGAGCAACGAGGGGTATATGCTCGGCACGGGCAAAAGTTTCCTCCTGCACGATCGGGTGGATACGATGGAGGAGGTCTACGCGAAGATCGGAGCGCTCACCGCATCCGACCTGACGGCTGCGGCCGAGGAGGTTTTCGGCCGCACCTCGCGACTTATATATAAATAGGTATGCCGCCTTTTTCCGTCGCATGCGGCGCCCGGGTATCGGGCGGTGCGGCGCGGCGCCCGGGGCGGCGGTGCGATAACCGTCCGGCAGTGCCGGACCCGAACAAAAGAGAACGATGAAGAAGACGATTGCTGTCGTATTGCTGGCCGACTTCGCCGACTGGGAGGTCGCCCGGCTCGCTCCGGCGCTTCGTGCGGGTGTCATGCCCGGGCGCAAGGGGGCGTATGATGTGATTTACCTGGCACCGGGCGCGGAGCCCGTGCGTTCGTTGGGCGGCCTGTGCGTCGTGCCCGACGGCGATTTGTCGGCTCTGCCGGCCGGGTGCGCGGGGTTGATCCTCGCGGGCGGCATGGCGTGGCGGACCCCCGAGGCGGAGCAGGTCGCGCCCCTCGTGGAGGAGGCGCTGCGGCGCGGTCTTACGGTGGGTGCCATTTGCAATGCGACGCTCTTTCTCGCGGCCCACGGTTTCCTGAACGACGTGCGCCATACGGGCAACACGGCGGAGTTGATGCACGAGTGGGGCGGCGGCCGTTACACCGGAGCGTCGCGCTACGAGGAGCGTCAGGCCGTGTGCGACGGCGGCATCGTCACGGCCAACGGCTCGGCCGACCTCGAATTCACGCGGCTCTGCCTGCTGGCGCTCGGTGCCGACACGCCCGAGCGGATCGAGGAGTTCTATGCGTTCAACAAGCGGGGATTCTACGGGGTCTGATGGAGGCGTTGGAACGTTACGTGTGCGAGCACACCGCGCCCGAGGAGGAGCTGCTGCGCGAGTTGGACCGCGAGACGCACCTGCGCGTGGTGCAGCCCCGCATGCTCTCGGGGCACGTCCAGGGGCGGCTGCTCGGGATGATCGTGCGTATGCTCCGGCCGCGCCGCGTGCTGGAGATCGGCACGTTCACGGGATATTCGGCGCTCGCCATGGCCGCGGGCCTGGAGGAGGGGGCCGTGCTCCACACCACGGAGGTCGATGACGAACTGGAGCCGCTGGCCCGCTCGTTCTTCGACCGTAGTCCGCACGGCGCGAAAATCCGGCTGCACATCGGCTCGGCGCTCGACATCGCCCCGACGCTGGGCGGCACGTTCGACCTGGTGTTCATCGACGGCGACAAACGCGAGTACCCCGCCTATTACCGCATGCTGATGGGCGACGACGGCCGTCCGCCCCTCGTGCACGCGGGTTCGGTGCTGATCGCCGACAACATCCTTTGGTCGGGCAAGGTCGTGCAGCCTGTGGCGCACAACGACCGCCACACCCGGGCGCTGCTCGACTTCAACCGTACGGTGGTCGGGGACCCGAGGGTGGAGAACGTCATTCTTCCGCTCCGCGACGGACTCAACATCATCCGCGTGAAGTAGACGGCCTCGGGGGCTGCCGGTTCAGAGCTTGGGATTGCTGCGGTGCCGCCCGGCGTCGCGGCCCGTCTTCTTGGCGAAGTTCGCTTCGAGGGCCTGCGTCAGATCGACGCCCGTCTGGTTGGCCAGGCAGACCAGCACCCACAGTACGGCGGCCATTTCGGCGGCGAGGGCCTCCTCTTCTCCCGCCTTGAACGACTGGTCGCCGTATTTTCGCGCCATCACGCGCGCCAGTTCGCCGACCTCCTCGGTGAGTACGGCCATATTGGTCAGTTCGCTGAAGTAACGCACGCCGTATTCCTTGATCCAGGCGTCCACTCGCTGTTGCAATTCGCTGATTTCCATGTTCCGAAAGTCATATGTCCGGTCCGCCGCACACGCCTCCGCACGATTCGGGCCTCCGCAACGCGTTGCGGAGGCCCGAAGTGCATCGCGGCGACGTGGCGACACGTCCCTCGGGGGTATTA
>VSOO01000012.1:11130-18071 GCA_009774895.1 Alistipes sp.
TTTCAGGGCTTTCTTGATCGCCTCGATCTTGGCGTCGAGGCCGGCCACCGTGCGTTCGTACTCCGCGGCCGACGCCAGGGGGGCTTTCACGCCGAAGTAGAACTTGATCTTCGGCTCGGTGCCCGAAGGACGCACCGACACGGTCGTGCCGTCCTCGGTGAACCACTGCAATACGTTGCTGCGGTCCTGCTCGATGGGCGTGCGTGCGCCGCTGCGGGTGTCGAGCGTTTCGAGCGTCTGGAAGTCGTTGATCCGCACTACGGGCGAGCCGAGAATGGCGGCGGGCGGGGTAGCCCGGAAGTCGGCCATCATGCGCTGGATCTGCTCGGCGCCCTCCTTGCCCTTGCGGACGCTCGGAAGCAGCCCCTCGCGGTAGAGTCCGTACTGCACGTAGAGCTCCTGCAACCACTCGTAGAGCGTCAGACCCATCGTGTCCATCGCCCACGCTGCGGCTTCGGCCGCCAGCGAGCAGGCCGAAACGCCGTCCTTGTCGCGCACGTAGTCGCCCGCGAGGTAGCCGAACGACTCCTCGCCGCCGCCGATGTACTTGGTCCTGCCCTCGTTTTCGCGGATGATCTTGGCGATGTACTTGAAGCCCGTGAGGCAGTCGTAGCACTTCACGCCGAAACGGTCGGCCACGGCGTTGGCCATCTGCGACGTGACGATGGTCTTCACCACATACTGCCTGCCGTCGAGCAGCCCCAGTTCGGCCCAGCGCGTGAGCTGGTAGCTCATGAGCAGCACGAGGGTCTGGTTGCCGTTCAGCAGCACGTATTCGCCCTGCTTGTTGCGCAGCGCCACGCCGATGCGGTCCGAGTCGGGGTCGGTCGCCAGCACCAGGTCGGCGCCTTCGCGTGCCGCCAGCTCGATGGCTTTCGACATGGTTTTACGCTCCTCGGGGTTGGGCGACTCCACGGTGGGGAAGTTGCCGTCCACCACCGACTGCTCGGGTACGAGCGTCACGTTCGTGAAGCCGAAGCGGCGCAGCGACGCGGGAACCAGCCGCACGCCGGCGCCGTGCAACGGCGTGTAGACGATCTTCATGTCGTGGCGGCGCTTCACGCTCTCGGGCGAGAGCGACAGCTCGTGGATGCGGTCGAGGTACTTCTCGTCGAAATCCTCGCCCAGCACCACGATGTTCTCGGGGTGGAGCCCCGTGCGGATCATGCCCACGTCGGTGATGCGGCCGACCTCCTCGATGATGTTGCGGTCGTGGGGGGCGGTCACCTGGGCGCCGTCGGTCCAGTAGGCCTTGTATCCGTTGTACTCCTTGGGGTTGTGCGAGGCGGTGATCACCACGCCCGAGTGGCATTTCAGCTCGCGGATGGCGAAGCTCAGCTCGGGGGTCGGACGCAGCGCGTCGAACAGGTAGGTGGTGAAGCCGTTCGATGCGAAGATGTCGGCCACGCGCTCGGCGAACTTGCGCGAGTTGTTGCGGCTGTCGTGCGCCACGGCCACGCGGATGGGCTCGCCCGCGAAGTTCTTCTTGAGGTATTCGGCCAGGCCCTGCGTGGCGGCGCCCACCGTGTAGGCGTTCATGCGGTTCGTGCCTGCGCCCATGATGCCGCGCAGACCGCCCGTACCGAATTCCAAATCCTTGTAGAAGCTCTCGACGAGCTCTTTCATATCGTTATCCATCAGGTATTTGACCTGCTGCCGGGTCTGCTCGTCGTATTGCTCGCCGAGCCACCCTTTGGCTTTCTCTAATACTTTCAGTTCCAGTTCGTTTGCCATAATGATATTGGTTTTGTTTATCGGAGTACGGGGTTGTCCTCCGAAAAATTTTATATGCAAATATAGTGAAAATTTTCCGACAATTCTATATCAGGGAGTTAAAAAACGGGCCCCTCCGGGGGCCTCTTTCCGCATAAATAAAAAATCAAGAAATGCAACAGCGGTCCGAAAATCTTTTGACAATTTTATTCACAACTTTGCCGTGTCGAAAGACGAAAATTCTCTCGAAATGTTAAGCACCGACCAGGCATATCGCGAAATGTGGCAGCATTGTCTCGACCGCATCAAGACACAGACTACCGAAGAGGAGTTCGTGAAGTGGTTCGAGCCCATCGTACCGCTCGAATTCGACGGCACGACGCTGCGTCTGCGGGTTCCGAATGCCAGCTACGTCTACCAGATCGAGAAGAACTACATTCCGTTCCTGCGTCCGATCATCTCGCAGCTCTACGGCCAGCAGACGCGTTTGCACTACGCCGTGCCCAAGGCCGAGCAGCAGCAGCCCGCCGCCGCGACGCTCACCACCGAGAGCGACGCCACGGCCGTATCGCGCTTCAGCACGCAGACCGACACCGCAAATATAAAGAATCCTTTCGTGATTCCGGGGCTGAAGAAGATCGTAATCGATCCGCAGCTCAATCCGAACTATACGTTCGCCACGTTTATCGAGGGCGAATGCAACCGGCTCGCACGCTCGGCAGCCATGTCCGTGGCGGTGACGCCCGGCAACAACCCGTTCAACCCGTTATATATATATGGTAACTCCGGTCTCGGAAAGACCCATATCGCTCAGTCGGTAGGCCATGAGGTCCGCCTGCGCCATCCCGAGTTGCAGGTGCTCTACGTCTCGATGAACAAGTTCCAGGCCCAGTTCCAGACGGCCTACAAGAACGGCGAGATTCCCGACTTCATCCATTTCTACCAGATGATCGACGTGCTCATCATCGACGACATCCAGGAGCTGACGGGCAAGACCGGAACGCAGAACGCGTTCTTCAACATCTTCAACCACCTCCAGCTGGCCGGCAAGCAGCTGATCCTCACTTCGGACAAGCCGCCCGTGGAGCTGAAGGACATCGAGCAGCGACTGCTCACCCGCTTCAAGTGGGGTCTGTCGGCGCAGCTCGTATCGCCCGACAACGAGACGAAGCTCAAGATCATCCGCGCCAAGTCGCGCAAGGTGGGGGCCCGCATTTCGGACGAGGTGGTGACCTATCTGGCGGACAACATCTCGGCCAACGTGCGCGAAATCGAGGGCGTGCTCTCGTCGCTGGTGGCCAACGCGTCGTTCCTTGAGCGCAAAATCACCGTGTCGCTGGCAAAGGAGGTGCTCAAGGCCTACGTGCAGCTCTACCGCAAGGAGATCTCCATCGAGCGCATCATCGAGACGGTATGCGACCACCTCAATATCGACTTCGCGCGGCTCAGTTCGCCGGAGCGCACGCGCGAGGTGGCCCAGGCCCGGCAGATCGCCATGTACCTCTCGAAGCAGCACACCAAGGCGCCGCTTACCGCCATCGGCGCTTCGATCGGCGGCCGCAACCACGCCACGGTGCTCCATTCGTGCAAGGCCGTGACGAACCTGATGGAGACCGACAGGAACTTCCGGCGCCAGGTAGAGGAGATCGAGAAACGCATCCTGGCCTGAGACGGCCCGATCCGACGATAACGAAACCGCGACCCTGCGAGGCGCGGTTTTTTCGATGAATATACCCTGCGCATGGACCAACCCAAGATCGAGCGGCTGCTGCGGCTCATGAAGCTGCTCACGGCCAATACCGAATACACGGTGGATGACCTGGCGGAGCGACTCGGCATGTCGCGCCGCACGGTCTACCGCTACATCGACACCTTCCGCGACGCGGGGTTCGTCGTCCGCAAGTCGGGCGCCTGCATCCGCCTCGACAAGGAGTCGCCCCATTTCCGCGAGATTTCGCAACTGGTGCACTTCACCGAGGAGGAGGCCGTGATCCTGCGGCGCGCCATCGAGAGCATCGACGACACGAATCTTTTGAAACAGAACCTCAAACGCAAACTCTGCTCGGTCTACGACAACAAGACGCTCGCCCAGACCGTGGTGCGGGGCCGTCAGGCACCCAACATCCATGCGCTGATCGAGGCCATCGAGTCGCGGCGCCAGGCGGTGCTGTGCGGCTATCGCTCGGCGCACGGAGGCGCGGTGCGCGACCGCCTCGTGGAGCCCTTTGCCTTCACGACTAACTACGTGCAGGTGTGGTGCTACGACCCCGAGGCGGGGGTGTGCAAGCTCTTCAAGACGGCCCGCATCGGGCGCGTGGAGCTCACCGGCGAGCCGTGGCGCTTCGAGGCGGCGCATCGCGAGGGGTTCATCGACGTCTTCCGCATGAACGGCACGCGCCGCGAACGCGTCCGCCTCGAAATGGGCATACGGGCTTACAGCCTGCTCGTCGAGGAGTATCCGCTGGCCGAGCGTGACGTGCGGCCGGCGGGGTGCGGCCGCTGGCTGCTCGAAACCGAGGTCGCCGGCTATGCGGGCGTCGGACGCTTCGTCGCGGGGCTGCTCGACGACGTGCGCGTGGTCGATTCGCCCGGACTGGTGAGCTACCTGCGCGATTATTTCGCAGCCTATGCCCCCGATCGCACGGATGTGTCATAAGTTGTCGCACGAAGGTCGTTTCTTTGCACCGTAAAACAGAAGAAACGACGGTTTATGGGAATGCTTTACACCATTTGCTGCCGCCATTGCGGCGCGCGATTCGAACACTTCGCCGCGGCGGGTTGTGCCGCACCGCGCCCGGTTGCGGGCTATGTCGAGACGCATCATCCGATCCGCTGCCCGGGTTGTCTGCACCGGCTCAACGCCACGGCCGAGGAGTTCGCCCGGCAGGTGTCGCTCGTGCGGGTCGCCGGTCGGTGAGCCGCACGGAATGGCATCGCGGGGCGTCGAGCGCGACGGAGGACTGCGGCGGCCGTTCGCAAGGGGCGGAGCGTCGTGCGTGGGGCCTCGGGGCCTGCGGACTGACGGAATTCGGAGGTCCCGATGCAAAAAAACGGGCCCGGCAGCGCAGCGGAAACGGAAAAAATTCGTATCTTTGAAAAAACGTTTTAACAGGAAAACCAATGGGAACACCGGTTGGGGGTGAGTATGCGCCGGATTTTTCGGGTAAGCTTCAGCACGGCGATACCGTGCGGCTCGCGGATTTGGCGGGGCAGCGCGTCGTGCTCTACTTCTATCCGAAGGACAACACCTCGGGCTGTACGCTGGAGGCGCTCAGCCTGCGCGACGGGCGCGAGGAGCTGGAGCGCCGCGGCTTCCGGATCGTGGGCGTGAGCCCCGACGGCGAGCGTTCGCACCGCAACTTCTGCGACAAGCATGCGCTCGGTTTCACGCTCTTGTCCGATCCGGACCACAGCGTGTGCGAGGCTTACGGCGTGTGGGCGGAGAAGTCGATGTACGGCCGCAAATACATGGGCGTCGTGCGTACGACCTTTCTGATCGACGCCGCGGGGCGCATCGAACGCGTCATCGCCAAGGTGGACACGAAGAACCACGCCCGCCAGATCCTGGACCTGATCGGGGCCGGGGAGTAACCTGCCCAAGATCAGGGAGCGCCGGTTCGCGGGGCCGGGTGGATCCGGATGCGCCGCCGGATGGGGCGCGAAAAAGGTATAAAGAGACAATTAAGTGAGAAATGGAAAAAGATAAGGCAATGGCTGAAAAAACACAAGTCAATGCGGACAAGCTCAAGGTGCTGACCGCAGTCATGGAGAAGATAGAGAAGGACTTCGGCAAGGGATCCATCATGCGCATGAACTCGACCGAGGTGACCGACATTCCGGTGATTCCCACGGGTTCGATCACGCTCGACATGGCGCTGGGCGTGGGCGGTTATCCCAAGGGCCGCGTCATCGAAATCTACGGTCCCGAGTCGTCGGGTAAGACCACGCTCGCGATCCATGCCATCGCCGAGGCGCAGAAGACGGGCGGCATCGCGGCGTTCATCGACGCCGAGCATGCGTTCGACAGCTTCTACGCACAGAAGCTGGGCGTGGACGTGGACAACCTGCTTATTTCGCAGCCCGACAACGGCGAGCAGGCGCTCGAAATCGCCGACTCGCTGATCCGGTCGAGCGCGATCGACATCATCGTCATCGACTCGGTGGCGGCGCTGACCCCCAAGGCCGAGATCGAGGGCGAGATGGGCGATGCGAAGATGGGCCTTCAGGCGCGCCTCATGTCGCAGGCCCTGCGCAAGCTCACGGCCAGCATCGCCAAGACCAAGACGGTCTGCATCTTCATCAACCAGTTGCGCGACAAGATCGGCGTGGTGTACGGCAATCCGGAGACCACCACGGGCGGTAACGCGCTGAAATTCTATGCCAGCGTGCGCATCGACATCCGCCGCGTGTCGGTCATCAAGGACGGCGAGGAGCAGCTCGGCACCCGCACTCGCGTGAAGGTGGTAAAGAACAAGGTGGCGCCACCGTTCAAGCGCGCCGAGTTCGACATCATGTTCGGCGAGGGCATATCGAAGATCGGCGAGATCATCGACCTGGGCGTGGATTACGGCGTCATCAAGAAGGCCGGATCGTGGTTCTCCTACGGCGACCGCAAGATCGGCCAGGGCCGCGATGCGGTGAAGGAGCTGCTGCGCAACGATGCCGAGCTCAGCGCCGAAGTGGAGCAGAAGGTGCGCGAGGCCATGAAGAACGGTCAGGAATAATTCCGCAGACCGGGCCGCGGAGACAGAGCGGGTTTTCCCGGGCTTGCGGTCTCTGCGGTCTCTGCGGTCTCTGCGGTCTCTGTTCTCCGGCTATCGTCCGGTGAGCGGTCGGGTGCGAGCGCAGGGCGCGTGTCCGCAAAACGGGTTGCGAACCCTTGATTGAAGACTAACAATACATTCATAGCCTATGAATTATACTGCCGAGGATGAGAAGATCATAAAGGAGCACTGGGACGACCTGCTGCTGTCGTGCACCAAGATCTGCCGCAACGACGAGGACTGGAACTTCATCAAGCGTGCGTTCTTCCTGGCCAAGGAGGCGCACAAGGGGGTGCGACGCCGTTCGGGCGAGCCCTACATGCTGCATCCGATCGCCGTGGCGAAGATCGTCATCGACGAAATCGGCCTGGGGGTCAAGTCGGTGGTGGCGGCGCTGCTTCACGACGTGGTGGAGGACACGGAGTAGACGGTGGATGTCATGGAGCGCATGGTCGGTCCGAAGAT
>VSOO01000120.1:0-2488 GCA_009774895.1 Alistipes sp.
TTCTAATGCAGTAATAAAATCATATTACTTGTTGAACGATTTGCTTTACCGATCGGAAACACTTGCTCAACTTAAAGAGAATCTATTGCAAAACGCAGAGCGACTAAATTTGACCGAAGAATCTGTAAGAGAAGATTTTGATTTTTATAATATCTGATTGTTATGAAACCCCTGTACCGCCTCCTGTTTCTGGCGATCGGCGTCTGCCTCGCCCATGCATGTTCGAATAATGATGATTCTGAAGATTATGTGCACTATGATATAGTCCGCATGTTCAACAAAACCGATCATACGGTTTCGATCGTACACAAACCCTCCTGTCTGCAAATGGTGGATTCGCTTGTCCTGGAGCCGCAGGAGTTCTATTACCTCAGCTGGGAGGGACATCCCAACGGCAAGGAGTCGAATCCGGGTGGAATAGACTTTTTCGACGGGTCGAAATTCCGCTCCCGTCTGATCTATTTCGACGGTCGCCATGCGATCGAAATGGATGCTATGTCGCGAAACCGTCGTCCGTACGATAAGGGCAATTTCGTAAAGTTTCCTTACCTATGTTCGGACTATACTCCGTGTTTCGTCTTTTCCGAAGAGGACTACAACTACGCTGTCGCGCACGGAACAGACCTCGGCGAGCCGGCGCCTGCGTCTGCACAGGCCGCATCGGATGCCGAGACCAAGACTTATGCGGAGGCCGTAACTGCAAACTGATCCGGTTCCGTCGCCTTTGTGCATACGCTGTCGGATGCCCTGTACGGACGTTGATCCCAGACATCCCATATGAAAACCGCGCCGATCCCTTGTCTTCGGGACCGGCGCGGTTCGTATTTATGGGGGGCGGCCGGAACAGGGCATCCGGGGGCACTGTGAGGCCGGGGAGAGTGCAGGGAAACATCCCGTCGCCGTGTCGGGATGATGCAATGGCAGCCGCTCGGAGCGTTATTCGGCCGCTTCGAGGTCGGCGAACCAATAGGTGTAGGTGTGCACGGTGCCGTCGTCGTGGCGGATGTCGTGGCTGCGACGCTGCGGCGGTCCGAGCCGGAAAGGTACGGGCGAGCGGAAGATGGGGCCGTCGTAGCAGAAGGTGTGGTATTCGCCGTTTTCGCCGTTGGGGTCGGTGCCTGCGGGCAGCGAGGCCACGAATGCCGCGTCGAGCTCGCGGCCGATGGCTTCGGCACCGAGCCTGTCGGCCATCGTCGTGACCACCACGGTGCGCAGCCCCGAGGCGAGGAAGCCCTCGATGATCTGTTCCGACGTTTCGTCCCACAGCGGTTCGACGACCGCGAGTCCGTAGGGCGCGAGCTGCGCTTCGCGGTAGCGGCGTACGTCGTGCAGGTGGATGTCCCCGAAGATGAAGTGGGTGACACCCTGTGCGCGGAAGTGCTCCACGGCCGCCCGCATGGCGGAGGCATAGGCGTCCGAACCCCATTCCGCGGGGATGCGGACGATGTGGAGCGGAATGCCGATCCGTTCGGCCTGGGCATGCAGCAGCTCCTCGGGAATGGCGTGCATGGTCGAGCGCCCCGTGTCGCGGTCGGCGGTCGTCAGCAGCGCCACGATTTCGTAGCGCCCCGATTGCAGGGCCCGCCAAAGGGCATGGGCGGAGTCCTTGCCTCCGCTCCAGTTGAATACGGCTTTTATTTTCGTCATCGGTTCGTTCGTTTTCGTCGTTGTCTCTCCTTGCCCGACTGCATCCGGACGGCATACCCCGCTGTGTCCGGGAGATTGAAGACCGGAGGTTGTTTCCGGTTGTTTTTGGGCTTCGTCGCTCCCTCGGCAAGGTTTTCCGCTGCGCTCGGCGGGGGCTTGGGGGGCCTCCCCTGCGATCGTATGGGCGGCCTTTCCGGTGCCCGGCGGGCGAGGACCGGGTGCCCGGGCGTTTTTCCGCTTCGGCAATGCCCGCGCGTCATTCGCCCAGCACGTGCATCTGCTGGCGGACGGATTCCTCGTGGATTGCCTGGAGGAGCGTGCGGATGAAGTCGCGTTCCATTCCCAGGTCGCAGGCCTGGGCGGCACGGCGGTCGAGCAGGTCGTTGTAGCGCTCGGCCTGGAGCACGGGCATGGCGTGTTCCTTCTTGTAGCGGCCGATGTCGCGGGCGATGCGCATGCGGCGGGCGAGCAGTTCGAGCAGCTCGTCGTCGCATTTGTCGATTTCGCGGCGCAGCGCGTGGAGGCTCTCGGTCGCCTCGTCGCTTCGGCGGATGACGAGCGAGCGCCGCAGGACGGCGAGCGCCGCGGGGGTGATCTGCTGCTCCTTGTCGCTCCAGGCGCTCTCGGGTGCGCAGTGCGACTCGACGATCAGGCCGTCGAATCCGAGGTCCATGGCCTGCTGGCTCAGCGGAGCGATCAGCTCGCGGCGGCCGCCGATGTGGCTCGGGTCGCAGAAGATCGCAAGGTGCGGCAGCCGGCGGTGCAGCTCGATCGGAATCGACCACTGGGGCTGGTTGCGGTAGATGCCGCGGTCGAGCGAGCTGAAGCCGCGGTGCACGGC
>VSOO01000120.1:2498-4629 GCA_009774895.1 Alistipes sp.
GGGCTCACGGGGTTTTTCACCAGCACCGGGAGGTCGTGGCCGCGCAGTGCGTCGGCCACCTCCTGCACGGCGAACGGATTGGCCGTGGTGCGGGCGCCGAGCCACAGCAGGTCGATGCCCGCATCGAGCGCCGCCGCCGCATGTTCGGCCGTGGCCACCTCCGTGGCGACGTACATGCCCGTTTCGCGCTTCACGCGCCGCAGCCACGCGAGCGCTTCGATGCCTACGCCCTCGAATCCGCCGGGTTTGGTGCGGGGCTTCCATACCCCCGCGCGGAAGATGCGGATGCCGTCGGCGGCCAGGGCCCGCGCCGTGGCGAGCACCTGCTCCTCGGTCTCGGCGCTGCACGGTCCGGCGATGATCGTCGGGCGCTGCGCCGCGATCTCCGGAAATTCTATGGGTAACAGATCGTTCATTTCGGTGTGGTCCGCAGCCGCGCTGCGGTTTTGTCGGTTTTTCGCGCCGTGGCGCCGTGGGGGCCGCAGGTTGCGCGTGTCGTTGCGTGTGCGGCGTCTCCTGCCGTCTGTGCGCGGCTTCCGCTACTCGTTCCCCGTCGCAAGGGTGGTTGCGGCCGGTGCGGCGGCCCGGTCCGGATGGCGGCCGCCGGGGTCGAGGATCTTCTGGAACAGCACCTCGTCTTCGTATCCGTCGGGCGTCGCGAGCCAGTCCCGTCTGATGCCCGACTGCGTGAAGCCCGCATTGCGGAAGAGCGCGAGGCTGGCCCGGTTCGTGGCGCCCACGCCGCACCACAGCTGATGCAGTCCGAGCGTGCGGCGGGCGTAGCCGCAGACCGCGGCCACCGCGTCGGAGGCATAGCCGCGGCCCCGCATCCGACGGTCGTGGATGAGGATGCCGAGACCCGCGCGGCGGTGCTGGGGTTCGAAGTCGAAGAGGTCGAGGGCGCCGACGGCCGTGCCGTCGTGCCGCTCGACGATCAGGCGGAGCTGGCGCGTCTGGTAGATGTCGAAGCGCTGCTCCTCGATGAAGCGTGCGAGCGTATGGCGCGAGAAAGGCGCCGTGGTGCCGCTCACGTGCCACACCTCGGGATCGTTCTCCCAGGCGTACATCCGTTCGGCGTCCTCCGGTTCGAGGGCCCGCAGGCGGCAGAGCGCACCTTCGATGTTCATCGCCGTCAGAGTCCGATGATGCGGTTGCGGATCAGCATAGCCACGCCCCAGGCATTGGCGTTTTCGCTCATCTTCGAGAGCCGGAACTTGGTGTCCTTGTATACGAGGTTGAGCGAGTATTTGTTGGTCGCCGACTTGAGGGGCAGCATGATGTAGTCGCCCGCGGCCGCGAGGTTGCCGCCCACGATGACCGTTTCGGGGTTGAAGGTGTTGATGAGGAACGCCACGGCCTTGCCCACCTTCTCGCCGGCCTCCTCGATCAGCTCGATCGAGAGGTTGTCGTCGTTCTTGGCGGCGGCGATGATGTCGTCTATGTGGATGCTCTTCTCGCGGTCGTAGCGCTCGCGGAGGATGGTATTGACGCCCTTGTCGATCATGCGGCACATCTTGTCCTCGATGGCGATGCCCGACACCTCGGTTTCGAGGCATCCTTTCTTGCCGCACGAGCAGATGATCTCGTTGTCGAAGAACGGAATGTGGCCGAATTCGCCCGCGAAGCCGCTTTTGCCGTAGTAGAGCTTGCCGTCCACCACGATGCCGATCGCCACGCCGCGGCCCATGTGGAGGTAGATCACGTTGTGCTCCTCCTTCGAGCGGCCGAAAGTGTACTCGGCATAGCAGCGGGCGCGGGTGTCGTTTTCGAGCAGCACGCGCAGGCCGGTGCGCTGTTCGAGCAGCTCGCGCAGGGGTTGCTCGCTGGTGGTGAAGTATTTGTAGCTGCGGCCCGTGTCCGGATTCACGCGCCCGGTCATGCCCACGCCCAGTCCCAGTATCTTGCTGCGATCGACGTCGCTCTCCGCCAGGAAGGTCTCGATGTTGGTGCAGATGCGTTCGAGGCACGAAGGGCGGTCGAGGAGTTCGAATGTGGGATCGGTTTTTTCGGTGATGATGTTGTTTTGCAGGTCGGTGATCAGGAACGTCATGTTGTCGCGGCCGACGTTCACGCCCGCGAAGTAGATGGCCGAGCTGGCCAGTCCGAATACGTTGGGGCGGCGGCCGCCCGG
>VSOO01000121.1 GCA_009774895.1 Alistipes sp.
GCGGCGAACAGTGCGCACACGGTACTCTTGCCGCTGCCGATGCAGCCCGATATGCCGAACTTCATCATGACTTGCGCTTCTCGGTGATCCGCACCGGCTCCTCGATTTCGGGCACGGCGCCGATCGACACCACCTTGATGTCGCTGAACCGCACCGACACGGCGTTCTGAAGCGACTGCGGGTCGATCGCGAGGCGCTTCTCACCCTCCTCGGTCTCCACCGTGCGGTACTTCAGCTCCGCGAGCGGTATGCGCAGCGTCTTGCTCATGTAGGCCTTGTAGCCGAAGAGGTTCGTGCCGGCCCCCTCCACCACGCAGTCCAGACGGAATGGTTCGCCGCCCTCGACGCTCACCTGCACGGTCTGTTCCGTCGTATAGGTATAGCTGAGCTTGGCTATGTACCACAGAATGAACGACGCCACCAGCATCACCAGAAAGACGGGGGAGACGGAGCGTTTGAGCCACTTCACCAGATTTTCCATCGCATTCGAACGGTTTTGAGTAATCACGGCAAAGGTAAAAATAAAAAGAGCCGCGAACAACATTCGCAGCCCTTTTTTATTCCGACGTCGGCGCCTCGCGGCACCGCGTGCAATTACTTGGTCTCCTTCTTCGTGCGACGCACCATCAGGTCGTAGGCGATGGGCGTGGCGACGAAGATCGTCGATGCCGTACCCACGATCACGCCGATCAGCAGCGCGAAGATGAAGCCGCGGATCGTCTCGCCGCCGAACAGGAACATAGCCAGCAGCGTCACGAGCGTCGTGCCCGACGTATTGATCGTACGCGACAGGGTCGAGTTGATCGCGTTGTTCACGTTCTCGCGCAGGTCGCGCTTCGGATAGAGTCCGAGGAATTCGCGGATGCGGTCGAAGACCACCACGGTATCGTTGATCGAGTAACCGATGATCGTCAGGATCGCGGCGATGAAGGCCTGGTTCACCTCAAGGTTGAACGGCATGAAGCCGTAGAGCAGCGAGAAGACGCCGATCACAAAGAGTGCGTTGAAAGCCAGCGCGGCGGTAGCGCCCGTAGCCCACTGCCAGCGCTTGAAGCGGAACGTGATGTAGAGTCCGATGGCGAGGAGCGAGAAGAGCACCGAGTAGATGGCGTTCCACGTCATGTCCTTGGCGATCGAGGGGCCGATCTTGTCGGCCGTGATGATGCCGTTCACGTCGGTCTGCGTATTGCGGAAGCCGTCGAACGTAAGTTCATAGGTGTAGAGCGAGCGGAGCGCGTCGTAGAGAATGCGCTCGACCTCGGCCGTAGCTTCGTCCGACGTATCGTCGTACTTGTACTGCGTGACGATGCGCATCTGGTTCTCGTTGCCGTACTGCTTCACCTCGTAGCTGACCGTAGCGGCGTCGGCATCGTTGATGCGGCCGAACACCTCGCTCAGGTTCTGGCGCACCTGCTCGGCCGACACGGGCTGGTCGAAGCGCACCACGTAGGCACGGCCGCCCGTGAACTCGGCACCCAGGTTCAGGCCGCGCACCGCGAACGACACGCACGACACGACCACCACGCAGGCGACGATCAGGTATGCGGCCTTGCTCTTGGCGAGGAAGTCCACACGGGTGTTGTTGAGGAAGTTCTCCGACCACTTGTGCGAGAAGGCGATGTGGCCCTTCTTGCCGGCGACCCACTCGATCAGCAGGCGCGTGATGAAGATGGCGCAGAAGAACGACGTAAGGATACCGATCACCAGCGTCGTGGCGAAGCCCTGCACGGGGCCGTTGCCGAAGACGAAGAGCACGATACCCGTGATGATCGTCGTGAGGTTACCGTCGATGATGGCCGAGTAGGCTTTCGAGAAACCGTCCTTGATGGCGAGCGCGAGGCCCTTGCCGCCGCGCATCTCCTCCTTGATGCGTTCGTAGATGATGACGTTGGCATCGACGGCCATACCCATCGTCAGCACGATACCCGCGATACCGGGCAGCGTCAGCACGGCGCCGAACGACACGAGCACGCCCATCAGCAGGAAGACGTTGCACAGCAGGGCGATATCCGACATCCAACCCGCGGTCTTGTAGAAGAGGCCCATGTAGAGCAGCACCAGCAGGAAAGCGAAGAGGAACGAAACCAGACCGGCGTTGATCGACTCCTGGCCCAGCGACGGACCCACGACCGTATCCTGGATGATGCGCGCCGGAGCGGGCACCTTACCCGACTTGAGCACGTTGGCGAGGTCCTTGGCCTCCTGGATGGTGAAACCGCCCGTGATGGAGGAGGTACCCTTGTCGATCTTCGTATTGACGCGGGGCGCCGAGTAGACATAGCCGTCGAGCACGATGGCAATGCACTTGCCCACGTTCTCGCCCGTCAGGCGCGCCCACTCCTGGGCACCCTCGCCGTTCATGGTCATCGAAACCTCGGCCTCGGCACCGCGCTGCGCGTAGGTCTCCACGGCGTCGATCACCACGCTGCCGTCCAGCGGCGCCTTGCCGTCGGGCGTCTGCACGCGGATGGCGTAGAGGTAGTAGCGGCCGTCGTTGTTGTCGTCGCCCTTCACGCCCCACTTGAACGTGAGGTCGGCGGGCAGCAGGTCGCGCACGGCGGGCTGCGCCAGGTAGGCGTCGATCGCGGCCATGTCCGACTTGTAGGCGGCACCGACCACGGCTCCGCCCGCATAATCGGGATCGAGCAGTGCGAAGAAGGGATTCTTTGCGCGGTCGTAGCGCGTGCCTGCGGTCTCCTCGGCCGGAGCGGCGCTCTCGCCCACCTCGGTCAGCAGGTCGTTCGCGGCAGCCGTCACGGTCTCCTCGGCGGCTTCGGTCGTCGCGGCGGCAACCGTCGCGGCAGCTTCGGCCTCGCTGCGGAGGAACTTGTCCACATCCATCAGGCGGGGCAGGATCTCACGCGCATCGTACGTGGTCCAGAACTCCAGCGACGCGGTACCCTGCAACAGGTCGCGCACGCGCTGCGGCTCCTTCACGCCGGGCAGCTCGACCAGAATGCGGTGCGAGTTGGGCAGGCGCATGATGTTGGGCTGCGTCACGCCGAAGTGGTCGATGCGGCTGCGCAGCACGTTGAACGACGCCGCGATGGCGGCCTCGGTCTCACGCTTCAGGATGCGCGCCACCTCGGCATCCGAGGTTTCGAGCGTAATGTCCTTGCGGTCGGGGCTCACGAAGATCGAGGCGAGCGACACGCCGCCGGCCTGCTTGCGGAACGCCTCCGCAAACTCGTCGATGTAATCCTTCGACGTGCCCTGGCTGAGGGACTCGTTGGCTGCGGCGATGGCTGCGGCGAATGCGGGATCGTTCTGGCTGTCGCCGGCGAGCGCCCGGATCACATCCTCCACCTGCACCTCAAGCATGACGTTCATGCCGCCCTTCAGGTCGAGGCCGAGGTTCAGCTCCTTCTCCTTGCACTCCTTGTAGGTGAAGGATTTGAAACCGAGGTTGTAAACCGGCAGGTTCTGCACCGAGTCCAGGTAGTGCTGCTCGGCCTCGGCCTGCCGCTCCTGCGGGAATTGTGCGGCATACCCGGCCGCGGCCTTCTCTACGCCACGCGTCTTGAACGTGAACGAGAGCTGGTAAATACACGCGAGCGCGAGCAGCACCGCGAGTAGTTTGATGGCTCCTTTACTTTGCATTTGAATCGAAAAAATTTATGTTGTTTATGTTCGTCTTCGTTGCCGTCATTGCGCATTGCGCATAGTAGCATGCAAAGATATGAAAAATAATCCGTAATCGGAAACGAAGCGCACACAAATAGCGGGACGCGAGGAGGAAATCCGCACCGGCGCGCGCAAGATCCGCAGCCCCCGCCCGAAGCGCGCGGCAAACGAAAGCCGCCGGCACACGGCGGCCGGGAAGCGGAAACCGGAGGCCGGGACCCGGAAAGGACGGAGACGGAGACCGGGACAAAGAGACGAAAACAGAAACGAGGGAACCGGAGGGCGGGGCGCGGGAAACAGGGGCAGAACCCCAGAAACGATGAAATCCGAGACACTGAAAAGACGGAGGGTACAGGCTCAGAAAAGCCGAGGACAGAGATGCTGAAAAGACAGGGCGGGAAACGCAGCGACGACGGATCGAAGCCGCAAGCAGAGACGCGGAACCGGAGGCCGGGGCGCGGAAAGACGGGGACAGGAGACGCAGCAACGACGAAGGCAAGACACGGAAAAGACCGGAGACGCAAAAAGACAGAGGCCGCGACCTTTCAGAAAGGTCGCGGCCTCCATAGCTGCCTGACGGCGGGAGCCGGGTGTTACTTCACCTCCTCGAACTCCACGTCCTCGGGCTGATTGCCCTCCTGCGCTCCGGCGGCACCGCCCTGCGACTGCTGTCCCGCACCCTGTGCGCCTGCGGCGCCCTGTGCGGCCTGCTGCTGGGCGTAGATGTCCTGCGATGCGGCCTGCCATGCGGCGTTCAGTTCGGCGATGGCCGTGTCGATAGCCGCCACGTCGGCGTTCTTGTGCGCCTCCTTCAGCTTGCCGAGCGCGCCCTCGATGGCCGCTTTCTTGTCGGCGGGCAGCTTGTCGCCGTACTCCTTGAGCTGCTTTTCGGTGGCGAAGATGTTCGAGTCGGCGGCATTGATCTTGTCGATGCGCTCCTTCTCGGCCTTGTCCTTCTCCTCGTTGGCCTTGGCCTCGTCGCGCATGCGCTGGATC
>VSOO01000122.1 GCA_009774895.1 Alistipes sp.
CCGGTGTAGATCACGATGCCGTCGCGGATCACGCGGATCGGGGTGTTGCGCTGCATGCGGCCTTCGCGCATCATGCAGCCCGCCACGGTGCCCACCTTCGAAATGCGGAAGATCTCCATGACCTCGGCCGAGCAGACGATCTCCTCCTTGGTCACGGGTTCGAGCATGCCCTCGATGGCATCCTTGATGTCGTTGATGGCGTCGTAGATGATCGAGTAGAGGCGGATTTCGATCTCCTCCTTCTCGGCGACCTTGCGCGCGGCGGCCGACGGACGCACCTGGAAGCCCACGATGATGGCGTTCGAGGCGGCGGCCAGCAGCACGTCGGACTCCGAGATCTGGCCCACGGCCGCGTGGATCACGTTCACCTGTACGCTCTCCTTCGAGAGCTTGATGAGCGATCCCGACATCGCCTCCACCGAGCCGTCCACGTCGCCCTTGACGATGATGTTCAGCTCCTTGAACGAGCCGATGGCGATGCGGCGTCCGATTTCGTCGAGCGTCACGTGCTTCTGGGTCATGATGCCCTGCATGCGCTGCAACTGTTCGCGCTTGTTGGCGATCTCGCGGGCCGAGCGGTCGTCGTCCATGACGTTGAACGTGTCGCCGGCCTGCGGCGCGCCGTTCAGACCCAGCACCTGCACCGGCGTCGAGGGACCCGCTTCGGTCACCTTCTTGCCGTTCTCGTTGAACATGGCCTTCACGCGGCCCGTATGGATGCCCGACAGGATCACGTCGCCGATGCGCAGCGTGCCGGTCTGCACCAGGATGGTCGAGACGTAGCCGCGGCCCTTGTCGAGCGTCGATTCGATCACCGTACCCACGGCCTTGCGGTCGGGGTTGGCTTTCAGTTCGAGCATCTCGGCTTCGAGCAGCACCTTTTCGAGCAGCTTGTCGAGGTTCATGCCCTTCTTGGCCGAAATCTCCTGGTCCTGGTACTTGCCGCCCCACGACTCCACGAGGTAGTTCATCTGCGAGAGCTGCTCCTTGATGTGGTCGGGGTTGGCGTTGGGCTTGTCGATCTTGTTGATGGCGAAGACCATCGGCACGCCGGCGGCCTGCGCGTGGTTGATCGCCTCGATCGTCTGCGGCATCACGTTGTCGTCCGGCGCCACGATGATGATCGCGACGTCGGTGATCTTGGCGCCGCGGGCGCGCATGGCCGTGAAGGCCTCGTGGCCCGGGGTGTCGAGGAAGGTGATCTTCTGGCCGTTCAGCTCCACGCTGTATGCACCGATGTGCTGCGTGATGCCGCCGGCCTCGCCCTCGATGACGTTCGTCTTGCGGATGTTGTCCAACAGCGAGGTCTTGCCGTGGTCCACGTGGCCCATGACGGTGACGATGGGCGGACGGGCCGTGAGGTCCTCCTCGCGGTCGGCATCCTCCTCGTCGGCAATGGCCTCCTGGATCTCCACCGACACGAACTCTACCTTGAACCCGAACTCCTCGGCCACGACCACGAGTGCCTCGGCGTCGAGACGCTGGTTGATCGACACCATCAGACCCAGGTTCATGCAGGCCGTGATGACCTCCGTGACCGACACGTTCATCATCGTCGCCAGCTCGCTGACCGTGACGAACTCGGTCACCTTGAGCGTCGAACGCTCCTGCTCCTCGCGCTGGAACTCCTCGTTCATGCGCTCGGCCACCGCCTCGCGCTTGTCCTTGCGGTATTTCGCGCTCTTGTTCTTGGCGCCCTTGGCCGTGAGGCGTGCGAGCGTGTCCTTGACCTGCTTCGATACCTCCTCGTCGCTCACCTCGGGGCGTACGACCGGTTTGGGCTTGTTGTTCTTGTTCTTGCTGCGGCGGCCCTCGCCCGGCTTGGGCTGGTTCTGCGGCACGCTGCCGCCCTTGCCGCCGCCTGCGGCGCCTCCCTGCGCGGGTTTGCCGCCGCCTTTCTGCTGCTGGGCCTTCGTGACATCGACCTTCTTCTCCTGAAGGCGGCGGCGCTTGTGGCGTCCGCCCGGCACGAAGCCCGACACGTCCATCGTGCCCAGCACCTGCGGGCCCGTGAGCACCGTGGTCGTGGGACGGAAGATGTTGTCCTTGGGCGCCTCGGGCTGCGGCGCGGACGGAGTCTCGGCAGCCGCCGGTGCGGGAGCCGCTTCGGGTTTGGCCTCAGGTTTCGCGGCGGGCGCGGGCGCTGCGGGTTTCGGAGCCTCCGCTGCCGGAGCAGCCGGCGCGGGTTTCGGAGCCTCGGCCGGCTTCGGAGCCTCGGCGCGTGCGGGGGCCTCCGCGGGTTTGGGCGCGGGTTTGGGGGCCGGCGCAGGCGCCGCCTTGGCTTTGGGTTTGGGATCGAGGTCGATCTTGCCCAGGATGCGGGGCTGCGGAATCTCATCCTTCACGTGGATCATGTTGCTCTTGATGACCACCTCCTGCTCCTCCTCGCGGGCGGCGCGGCGGGTCTCCTCGATCGTTACGGTCGTCTGCTTCTGCGCGATGCGCTCACGCACCGAATCGCGCGAACTGGTGATGCTGCGGCCTGCGCCGAACTCCTTTTCGAGCACGGCGTAGGTCTCCGGCTCGACCAGCGTGTTGGGCGAACCGTCGCTCTTGATGCCCTTCTTGTGCAGGAAGTCCGTGATGGTGTTCAGTCCCACGTTGAACTCCTTTGCGACCTGAATGAGCCTTAATCGTTTACCATTTGTCATATCGTATCTTCTCTCTTGTTTTTCGTGCGGTGTTTACTCTTCGAATTCGGCCTTCAGGATCTCCACGACCTTCTGTGCC
Source organism: Alistipes sp. (assembly GCA_009774895.1). Classification (GTDB taxonomy): domain Bacteria; phylum Bacteroidota; class Bacteroidia; order Bacteroidales; family Rikenellaceae; genus Alistipes. The sequence goes on from VSOO01000122.1 coordinate 2,731, forward strand.
TGCTCGACCTCCAGGTCGGCGCGTGCGGCGATCTCCTCCACGGGGAGCTCCAGCACGCTCTTGGCCGTGTCGCATCCCGCGGCGCGCAGGGCGTCGATGATCCAGCTCTCGATTTCGTCGGCGAATTCGGTGAGCGCCACGTCCTCCTCCTCGACCTCGCGGTAGACGTCGATGTCGTAGCCGGTGAGCATCTTCGACAGGCGGATGTTCAGACCGCCCTTGCCGATGGCCAGCGACACCTGGTCGGGCTTGAGGTATACCGATGCGGTCTTCTTCTCCTCGTCGAGCGTGATGCTCGAAATCTTGGCCGGGTTGAGCGAACGCTGGATCATGAGCTGCGTGTTGGCCGTGTAGTTCACCACGTCGATGTTCTCGTTGCGCAGCTCCTTGACGATCGTGTAGATGCGCGAACCCTTCATGCCGACGCATGCGCCCACGGGGTCGATGCGCTCGTCGTACGACTCCACGGCCACCTTGGCGCGCTCGCCCGGGATGCGGACGATCTTCTTGATGGTGATCAGGCCGTCGTAGATCTCGGGCACCTCCTGTTCGAAGAGGCGTTCGAGGAACTGGTCCGCCGTGCGCGAGAGGATGATGCGCGGGTTGTTGTTGTTCATCTCCACGCTCTTCACGATGGCCTTGATCGTGTCGCCCTTGCGGTAGAAGTCGTTCGGAATCTGCTCGGTCTTGGGCAGGATCAGCTCGTTTTCGTCGTCGTCGAGGATCAGCACCTCCTTTTTCCACACCTGGTAGACCTCGCCCGTGACGATCTCGCCCACCTTGCCCGAGTAGCGCTCGTAGAGGTTGGCCTTTTCGAGGTCGAGGATGCGCGATGCGAGGTTCTGGCGCAGCGAGAGCACCGCACGGCGGCCGAACGATTCGAGCCGCACCTGGTCGGCCACTTCGTCGCCGATTTCATACGTCGGGTCGATCTCCTTGGCCTCCGATACGGCGATCTGCATCTGGGCGTTCTCCACCGTGCCGTCCTCGACCACCACGCGGCTGCGCCAGATTTCGAGGTCGCCCTTCTCGGGGTTGATGATCACGTCGAAGTTGTCGTCCGTTTCGTAGATCTTCGACAGCGTGTGGCGGAACACGTCCTCCAGTACGCCGATCATCGTGCTCTTGTCGATGTTCTTCAACTCTTTGAACTCAGCGAAGTTGCTGATGAGATTCAGGTTGTCCATTGTCAGTTTCTGCGTTATTTATTTTTTATGATTATCGACTCTCGTGGTTCCGCGCGCGTGCCGCCGTTTCGTCCGCGGCCCGCCTCGCGGGGGTGTTATTTGAAATCGAGGTACTCCTTCGTGTATTTGATTTCGGCGAAAGGATAGGTGCGCGTCACGGTCACCAGCCGTTTGCGCTTCTGACCCTCCACGGCCTGCTTCTCCTCGTAGGAGAGCGTCAGGCCCTCGTCGTCGGCGACGTCAAGCCGCGCCAGGATCTTGATGCCGCCGAGCAGCAGCACCTCGACCGACGAACCGACGAGTTTGGCGTACTGGCGCGGATGGCGCAGCTCCGATCCGATGCCCGCGGAGGCTACCGTGAGCGAGAAGTCCTCTGCGTCGCGGTCGAATTCGGCCTCTACGGCGCGGCTCAGCGCGGCGCAGGCGTCGATCGACACCGACGTGTCGCTGTCGATCAGCAGTTCAACCTCGTTGCCCGCCGTGCAGGTGCAATCGACGACGAACATGTCCGTGTCCCGGAGGTGCCGCTCCGCGGCTGCGATGATTTTCTTGGTATCAATCATTTTGAATCGTAGTTTTCTCGTGCGTTGTGTGTGAATCCCCGCATCCGCCGTCCTTGGCGTCCGGTTACGAAATAAGGGGACGTCCCGTCCCCTTACCTCACTCAAAGCGTATAGCTCTTTCGACATGC
>VSOO01000123.1 GCA_009774895.1 Alistipes sp.
TACCAGCAGGCGGCCAGCCCCAGGGTCATGGCACCGCACGCGGCGTAGCGGAACGTCTGCCGCGGCACGATCGCCGCGACGGGCCCCACGTGAAACAGGTCGATGCACCTGCCGATCCGATCCGCCAGCCGCCGCATTCAACGCGCTTTATAGGGCCATGTCTCGGGGAATCGCCCGGCGTGCGTCCGCACGAAAGCCGCAGCCGCAGCCGCATCGTCCGTCTCGAAGAGCGACACCATGAACTTGTCGCCGAAACGGTAGACGCCGCAGCGGACCGCCTCGCCCCCCGCCTCGCTCGCCGCACGGGCGGCACGCAGTGCATTCCGCTCCGTGCTGTACACCCCCTGCACCACATAGGTGCGGCCCGACACCATACGGCCGGCACGCTCCGCAGACGCAGCGTCCGCGGGATCCGACTCCCACGCCGACGAGGCACCCGACGGCACTGCGGACGCCGTTCCGGCCGCAGGCTGTGCGACGGAAGCCGCATCGCCCAACGTATGCGGCGCCGCGGCGCCGCGTTGTGCGCCGGAAAGTTCTCCGTGCGCTCCGGATGCCGCAGCGGTCCCCACGGAAGCACTCCGCTCCCGCAGCGAGGGATCGTCGGCCGCCGGCTGCGCCGGACCGCTTCCCGCCGGCCGTTCCGAAGCCGCGACTTCCGGCACCGCAGCGTCCGGATCCGTCGCTCGGGCTGCATCCGGCTCTTCGCCCCCACGCCGCACAGCATCCTGCTGCACGGCACGATCCCGCACGGACTCCGCAGCCCGGTCGTCCGAACTCCGGCCCTCCGCAACGAGCATACTCCGCTCGCCGAACATGCCGGAGCGCAATGCGGGCCAGTGATCGACGAGGATGAGCCCCCCGACAGCCGCACCGCACACGATCGCGGCCGCGGCCACGCCCCACAGCAGCGCATGTCCGCCATACCGACGCCGCAGCGTCAGGGGCTCGTGCCCGGCGGGGTTGAGCCGGAGGTCGAAAGCCGGATCGACAACGAACCGCTTCTGCCGCAGCTCCCCGATGCCGCGGAGCACGAGCACGTCGCCCTGCATCGCGCGGCCCAGCCAGCGGGTGCAGGCCGCCTCGGCGGTCGCGACATCGCAGCCGGCGACCTCGGCGATCGCCTCGGAAAGCGAACGGCCGACGCACTCCGCCGAGTACTCGACCCGATAGTATGCGGGGCGCACCCGCCGGCGCGAGAGCCTCTCGGCGGGGCGACGCACCGCGCGCAACGCCCCCACGCCGGGGATCGTGACGGCGTGTTCCGCGAGCAACAGGTTCGCGATCAGTTTATTTACCTCTACGACCATGCGATTTCGTTTTTTCGGGCCACACGGCCTCCGTGACCGCCGGCCGCGCCAGGGACCGCCAGATCATGTAACCGCCCGCCAGGATGAACGGAATGCTGAGCCACTGCCCCATATCGAGCAGCATGCCCTTCTCGAAAGCCGACTGCTCGGTCTTGATGCATTCGATGAAAAAGCGCGTGAGGAACACCCCCACGAGTCCGACCCCGAAAAGCAGTCCCGGACGACGGCGCGCCAGGTCGCGACCATAATAGAGCCAGCACAGCAGCCCGAACGTCGCGAGATAGCACAGCGCCTCGTAGATCTGCGTGGGGTGCACCGCGGCCGGAGCGTACTCGTAGAGCCACTTGTTCGAACGCAGGAACTCGAAACCCCACGGCAGGTCGGTCGCCACGCCGAAGATCTCGGAATTGAAGAGGTTGCCCAGACGAACCGCCGCACCGCCGATGCCCACGGGGATCATGATGCGGTCGAGCGACCACACGTAGGGCAGGCGGTTCTTGCGTGAAAAGAGCCACAGGCCGATCAGCAGGCCGATGGCGGCGCCGTGGCTGGCCAGGCCGCCGTCGCGAAACCCCGTGACGATAGTCCAGGGCTGGCGCAGGTACTCCATCGTATCGTAGAACAGGCAGTGACCGAGGCGTGCGCCGACGATGGTCGCCACCGTGCCGTAGACGAAAATGGAGTCGGAAACCTTCGAGGGCAGGCCCTCGCGCCGACAGAAGTTGTCGAAGAACCGCGCGCCGATCAGGATGGCGGCCACCCACATCAGTCCGTAGTAACGGACCTCCAGGCCGAAAATCGTGAACGCTACGGGATCGAAATTCCAGGTTATGCTAAGCAAATGCATCATCGTATTCCGTTTTGAGGCGGCGCCCCGGCGCGACTCCCCGATTGCGGAGGCAGGCGGGAACGCCGCGGTGTGTTACTTCACGTCGTGCAGATCGACCTTTTTCAGCGTGAACGAGAAAGTCGTGCCGACCCCCGGTTCGCTCCGCACGGCGACATGTTCGCCGTGCGCCTCGACGATGTGCTTGACGATGGCCAGACCCAGGCCCGTGCCGCCCTGCTCGCGCGAGCGGCCTTTGTCCGTGCGGTAGAACCGCTCGAAGATGCGCGGAATGTCCTCCTTGCCGATGCCCTGGCCGTTGTCCTCCACCTCGATCAGGATCCGGTCGAGCATGTCGCGGAACCGGACGTTCGTCGTGCCGCCCTCGCGGCCGTAGTGGATCGAGTTGATGATGAGATTGACCAGCACCTGACCGACGTAGTGCTTGTCGGCCAGCACCCAGAAAGGCGACGGCAGGTTGCCGGCACCCTTCACGCGGATGCGGATGTGCTTGCGGTCGGCCTCCATCTCGGCCTGCTCTGCGATCTCGCGCGCCAGCGCCACGATGTCGAACTGCTCCATCTGCAAGCGGTTCATGCTGCTTTCGAGCTTCGAAATGGTATCCAGGTCGTTCACGATGTTGATGAGCCGGTCGATGCTCTTCTCGGCCCGTTCGAGGAACTTGCGGTTGATCAGCTCGTCCTCCAGACCGCCGTCGAGCAGGGTCGAGATATAGCCCTGGATATTGAAAATGGGGGTTTTCAGCTCGTGGGCCACATTGCCGAGGTACTGCTTGCGGAAGCGCTCCGACTCCTTGAGGCGCGCGATCTCCTTGTCGTTCGTGTCGGCCCAGGCGGTCAGCTCCTCGCCGATGTTCTCCACACGCTTGTCCTTGAGCTCGTCGAGGATTTCGGTCGTGTGCACGTCGCGCGAGAGGACGATCGAATAGATCGGCTTCAGCTTGTAGGCCACGTATTTGCGAATGATGAACAACGCCGAGAACATCACGATGCCGAACGTGCCGAGCGCCAGCATCAGCACATAGAGCCACGCCGCCTTCAGCGCGATGCCGACCGCCGCGACGACCAGCGCCGCCACGAGCGCGATGAGCAGCGATCCGCCCTCCTTGGTCTTGATCGTGATCATACCGCTCCTATTTATAGTGTTCCATGAGTCGGGCGATGTACTTGCCCACGATGTCGAATTCGAGGTTCACCACCGATCCCGGACGGATGCGCGAGAAATTGGTGTGCTCGAACGTGTAGGGAATGATCGCCACGCGGAAGCTCCCCGGCTTCGAGTCGCACACCGTGAGGCTCACGCCGTTCACGGCCACCGAACCCTTCTCCACCGTGCAGAGGCCGCCGCCGCGGGGCTCGTACTCGAACGTGAAATACCAGCTGCCGCCGGCCTCCTCCACCGCCGTGCAGCGGGCCGTCTGATCAACGTGTCCCTGCACGATGTGGCCGTCGAGCAGCGCATCGGGCTTCATCGAACGTTCGAGGTTCACCAGGTCGCCCGGCTGCAACAGCCCGAGGTTGCTGCGATCGAGCGTCTCCTTCATGGCGGTCACGGTGTAGGTGTCGTCGGTGATGTCCACCACCGTCAGACAAACGCCGTTATGCGCAATGCTCTGGTCGATTTTCAGTTCGCGGCAGAAGTCCGCCCGCAACACGAAATCCTTGTTCTGACGGTCCGTGCGGATCTCCGCAACCTCCGCCGTACGTTCTACGATTCCCGAAAACATGGGTCTATTGGTTTATTATCAGTTTGCCGACGACCTTGTACACAGCCTCTATATCTTTGGCTTTCAACACAATGTCATCAAAATTCTCCTTATCGCCCGCCACCAGCCGGAACTCCCCCGCCTGCGCACCGGTGCGAACTATCCGCAAAGTTACAATTTTTCGGCTGATAATCACATATTCCGCCACGGGAATAATCGCACCGGCGGGCAGGGCCGCACCCATCGCACGGCCCTCGTAGCGCATGGCGAAATCGCACTCGACGACCTGAGGCAGGACGAAGCCCGTGTCGGCCGCAAGCCGGTCGCGCAGCAACACGGCCTGCTCGACATCCGCATTATAATAAGGTATGGTAGCGCCCCGCAGTTCGGGAGCGGCGAACATCTGCCCCTCTCCCGTGAGCACCCACAGTTTGTCGATCTGCGGGAACTTGCTCACGATCTTGTCGGCCACATCGCGCGAAATTCCGTTGTTTCCGCGCTTGATCTGGTAGAGATTTTCGCCTCGGGGCAGCCCGATGTAACGGGCGAAGTAGTTGGTAGTCATGTTCGCCCACCGAATAATGCTCTCGATTCTTTGCCAATTATCTTTTTTTTCTGGCATAATTCATTTTTTTTTGTACCTTTGCACCACGGTCCCGTAGTTCAATGGATAGAATTTAAGATTCCGGTTCTTACGATGAAGGTTCGAATCCCTCCGGGACTACTG
>VSOO01000124.1 GCA_009774895.1 Alistipes sp.
CGACAAAGCCTGAACTAGACAACACTTTAGCCGGTTCGATCTCTTTTGCAGGCTACAAAATGGAAGCGGAATGCTCGTACGACAACGGAGAGACGGCGGAAAGTTTCCACTACGACAACGGCAACATGAGTATAACCAAGGTGTCCGACCAGGAAGTCGCACTGTTTTGTTTCGCTCAGTCCGATGAGGCTGCCGTAAAAATTTCGATACCACGCGTCGCCGTAGCGGGTCTTCCGCATGTCGCGACATTCGACAGCACCGTAAACGACGCTGCCGTTGCATTGGACGAACAGGAATTCATGTCAGTCCGCTCGACCGTAAAAGGCCGGATCAAAGAGGTCGAAACCCGTCGATCATCCGACAGGGGCAACGATCCCGATCCGGCGACCCCTGCTTACGAGTGCGACATAAGCATACGATGCGAAATGGAAGGCGGTGTTTTGAATTTCAAAGTATTGTCCGTCGAACCCTGATCGGGTACGGCAATATGGAATAAGGGTTACTCCCACATATATAAATCTTTACGATGATTCGACAGATAGACGCAACCCCATCGTCCTGAAAACAACAGGGGGCGCCGGATTTTTCGGCGCCCCCTTGCGATTCCGCTCTCCCCCTACTCCTCGGGCTTGCGGAGCGTGAGCAGCAGCTCGTCCAGCTGCGACTGGTCGATATATCCCGGAGCGTCGAGCATCACGTCGCGGCCGGCGTTGTTCTTCGGGAACGCGATGTAGTCGCGGATCGACTCCGAGCCGCCGAAGAGCGAGCACAGACGGTCGAAACCGAAGGCCAGGCCGCCGTGGGGCGGCGCACCGAACTTGAAGGCGTTCATGAGGAAGCCGAACTGCTCCTGCGCACGTTCGGGCGTGAAGCCCAGGGCCTTGAAGATGCGGGCCTGAAGCGCGGCATCGTGGATGCGGATCGAGCCGCCGCCGATCTCGGTGCCGTTGCACACGAAGTCGTAGGCATTGGCGCGCACGCGGCCCGGGTCGCTTTCGAGGTACTGCGCGTCCTCGGGCTTGGGCGAGGTGAACGGATGGTGCATGGCGTAGAAACGCTGCGTCTCGTCGTCCCACTCGAACATCGGGAAGTCCACGACCCACAGCGGCGCGAACTTCTGCGGGTCGCGCAGCCCGAGCTGGCGGGCCACCTCCAGACGCAGGGCGCAGAGCTGGGGCAGCGCACGGAACTTCTTGCCGCAGAGGATGAAGACCATGTCACCGGCCTTGGCGCCGCAGCGCTCGGCCAGGGCGCGCACCTCGTCGGGCGTGAAGAACTTATCGACGGACGACTTCACGGCATCGGCCTCCACGCGGATCCAGATCAGCCCCTTGGCGCCCACCTGCGGACGCTTGACGAACTCGGTCAGCGCGTCGATCTGCTTGCGCGTGTAGGCGGCGCAGCCCGGAGCGGCGAATCCCGTGACGTACTCGGCATCGTCGAAGACCGCGAAACCGTGGCCGTGCGCCAGGTCGGTGACGTCGGCGAACTCCATGCCGAAGCGCAGGTCGGGTTTGTCCGAACCGTACTTCTCCATCGCCTCGATCCACGGCATGCGGCGGAAGGGCTCCGTGAACTCGATGCCCATCACGTGGCGGAACATGTGCTTGGCCCAGCGCTCGAATACTTCGAGGATGTCTTCCTGTTCGACGAACGCCATTTCGCAGTCGATCTGAGTGAACTCGGGCTGGCGGTCGGCGCGCAGGTCCTCGTCGCGGAAGCAGCGCACGATCTGGAAATAGCGGTCGTAGCCCGCGACCATCAGCAGCTGCTTGAGGGTCTGGGGCGACTGGGGCAGCGCATAGAACTGGTTGGGGTTCATGCGGCTGGGAACCACGAAGTCGCGCGCACCCTCGGGCGTGGAACCCACGAGGTAGGGCGTCTCGATCTCAAGGAATCCCTCGCTGTCGAGGAAGCGGCGGATCTCCTGCGCCATCTTGTGGCGCAGGATCATGTTGCGCTGCAACGGCGCACGGCGCAGGTCGAGGTAGCGGTACTTCATGCGCAGGTCGTCGCCGCCGTCCGACACCTCCTCGATGGTGAAGGGCGGGGTCTGCGCCTCGTTGAGGATCGTGAGCTTCCCGGCCGTGACCTCCACGTCGCCCGTGGCCATCCGGGGGTTTTTCGACGAACGTTCGAGCACGCGGCCCGTGACCTGCACCACGAATTCGCGGCCCAGGCGCGCCGCGGCCTCGCGCACGTCGGCCGGCGAGTGCTCCTCGACCACGATCTGCGTGATGCCGTAGCGGTCGCGCAGGTCGATGAAGGTCATGGCGCCCAGGTTGCGCACCTTCTGCACCCAACCGGCGAGGGTCACGGTCTGGTTCACATTCTCGGCTCTCAAACAGCCGCAGGTATGGGTTCTGTACATAATCGTTTGCTTTTTGTAATGGCCTTGCAACCGACAAATTTACACAAACTATTGCAGCCGCGGCACATCCCCGCCACATTTCGGACGAAAAACCCCGCCGGGAGCTCCCCGCGCCGAAAAAAAGCGCGCCGCAACGCGGATTACGGCTACTTTTCATTACTTTTACGGCAAAAACCGAAACTTTATGGATGTAAAGATGGCCGCGGACTGGAAAGAACTCCTGGCCCCCGAATTCGAGAAACCCTACTTCGTCGCGCTGACCGACTTCGTGCGGCAGGAGTACGCCTCGCACCGCATCTTCCCGCGCGGCAGCAACATATTCCGGGCTTTCGACAAGTGCCCCTTCGACCGGCTCAAGGTGGTCGTGATCGGCCAGGACCCCTACCACGGTCCCGGGCAGGCCAACGGACTCTGCTTCTCGGTCGGCGACGGCGTGCCCTTTCCCCCCTCGCTCCAGAACATCTTCAAGGAGGTGTCCGACGACACCGGCACGCCCGTGCCCCCCTCGGGCGACCTCGACCGCTGGGCCGAGCAGGGCGTGCTGCTGCTCAACTCGGTGCTGACCGTGCGCGCACACGAGGCGGCCTCGCACGCCGGACGCGGCTGGGAGACCTTCACCGACGCCGTGGTGCGGGCCATCGCCGAACGCCGCCAGGGCATCGTATACATGCTCTGGGGCAGCTACGCACAGCGCAAGGGCGCCATCGCCGACCCGCAGCGCAACCTGATCCTCAAGGCGCCGCACCCCTCGCCCCTCTCGGTCTACCGGGGATTCTTCGGCTGCCGCCACTTCTCGCAGGCCAACGAATACCTGCGGAGCATCGGACGCACGCCGATCGAATGGTAACGCACCCCATGCCTGCGCACGACACCTCCGCAACGCCCCCCGGAGCGCTCCGGGCCTGGCTGCTGGCCGCACGGCCCAAGACGCTCGCGGCGGCCGCCGTGCCCGTACTTCTGGGCTGCGCCCTGGCCTGCGCCGCCGACGCCTTTCGCCCCGGCGCCGCACTCCTCTGCTTCGCTTTCGCGTTCCTCATGCAGATCGACGCCAACCTGATCAACGACCTCGGAGACTACCTCAAAGGAGCCGACCGCGCGGACCGTATCGGACCCGAACGGGCCTGCGCGCGGGGCTGGATCACGCCCCGCGCCATGCGGCGCGGCATCGCCCTCACGACCCTCGCGGCCGCGGCGTGCGGCTGCGGCCTGCTCCGCTACGGCGGTGCGGAGCTGCTGGCCGTGGGCGTCGCCTGCCTGCTCTTCGCCTTTCTCTACACAGCGGGGCCTTGCCCCCTCGCCTATCGCGGATGGGGCGACGCACTGGTGCTGGTCTTCTTCGGCTTCGTACCCGTGGGCGCCACCTGCTACGTGCAGACCGGCACGGTGCCCCCCGCCGTCGCGCCGACCGCCCTGGCCGCCGGGCTGGTCATCGACACCCTGCTGCTGCTCAACAACTACCGCGATCGCGAGCAGGATGCCCTGAGCGGCAAACGCACGCTCGTCGTGCGCCTCGGCGCCCGGGCCGGCGAGCGGCTCTACCTCGCGGCAGGCTGCGGGGCCGCGGCGCTCTGCCTCACGCTGTGGCCGCTCGCCCCCGCCGCCGCACTGCTGCCGCTCGCCTACGTGCCGCTGCACGTGGCAGCGTGGCGCCGCATGGTTCGCATCGGCCGCGGCCGCGAGCTGAACCGGCTGCTGGGCACGACGTCGCGCAACATCCTTCTCTTCGGCCTGCTGCTCGCCCTGGGCATCGCTCTGGCCCGCTGCTGACCCCGCCCGCGCGGAGCCTGCGAAACGCCCCCGGCTTCCCGATATACACGGGAAGCCGGGGGCGCTGTCTGCGTCCGCAGGATCACTCCGCAACGCCGAAATCGGTGCCGTGTTCTACGGCATGGTCGTAGTCGTCCGGTCCGATGACGAAGAGAAAATCCACGCTGTTTCCCTCGGTCTCCACCTGCCGATACAAACTCGCATTCTGAAAATTCCGGTTCACGGGCAGCTCGTCCATATCGAGCATGTAGCGGCCGTCGTACCACACTTTCTTCCGAGCGAAAGCGGGCATGGAAAGGAACCTGTCTGCGTTACACCGGTCGCCCGACCGCAGCACGAGCGAATCGGGCATGTCATACTCGACGGGGAGAGGTGCTTGCACGATGGAAACCGTATGTACGCTTTCGT
>VSOO01000125.1 GCA_009774895.1 Alistipes sp.
GAGATGTCGTCGCCCACGGGCACGGTCGCCTCGTAGTTGCTGCCGTGGCGGGCCGCGATGTCGACCCGCAGCACGCCGAAGCGCTTCTTGGAGTGGGGCACGAGAGATAGGTTGAAGTCGGCGATGATTCGCTTGTGCTGCATGTAGAGATAGCTCCCGGCGAAGGGCTTGCCCTCGGGGGCGGGAGTGCCCTCCTGCAATGCGGGCGTGCGCGAGGGCCTCAGCTCCACGATCAGCGCGTTGCGCCCCTCGCGCACGTAGGGCGTGAGCTCGAATTCGGCGGGCGTGGCGGGGTCCTCGACCTCCGCCACCGTGCGGTCGTTGAGCGTGAGGGTGTAGGCTGCGCCCGGATTTTCGAGGTGGAGGAAGACGCAGCCGTCGGTCCAGGCGTAGGGGATGTCGAGCACCTGCCCGGCGCTGACGCTCCGACCGTCGCTCAGGAAGACCTCGGGTGCGAAGACCATGTAGGCCGCGTCGTCCTTGCCGCGGGTGCGGGTTTCGGCTTCGTCGCGGTTGCGGTAGGGTGCGACCTCGGTGCGGTGGATGCGTCCGCCCGGCGTCTGGGCCGCGAGGGGCGGCAGGGCGAAAACGAGCGCCGCTGCCAGGATACCTATCTTTTTCATGTGTGTGTCGTCCGGTTATCGGTGAGGCAAAGGTACTTTTTTTTTGAGAAATCTCAAATTAATACCTATCTTTGTCAATTCGGAAACGACAGGACGCGATCCGCCGTTCCCGGCCGTCCGGAGGCCCGGTCGCGCGGTACGGCGCGTATGCGGTGTGCCGTTCCGGGAGCGGGGCGGCCGGAAGCCGGGGAGCCCGCGGGGTCGGTTTCGTGAAAATAAGCAATATTACAGATATGAAGACTCAGAGAATCGCTGAAATTCTGAAATCGGGCGTCGTGGATACCGACGTCACCGTTCAGGGATGGGTGCGCACCAAGCGCGGCAACAAGAACGTGGCGTTCATCGCCCTGAACGACGGCTCGTGCGCATCGAACATTCAGGTGGTGGTCGATCTGGCGAAGATCGGCGAGGAGCAGCTCCGCTCCGTGACCACGGGTGCCTGCCTGCGCGTGGACGGACGACTCGTCGAGTCGCTCGGCGCGGGCCAGGGCGTCGAGGTGCAGGCCGCCTCGATCACGCTCTACGGTGCGGCCGATCCCGAGACCTATCCCCTCCAGAAAAAGGGTCATTCGCTCGAATTCCTGCGCGACATCGCCTACCTGCGTCCGCGCACCAATACGTTCGGCGCCGTGCTGCGCATCCGCCACGCCATGGCCTATGCCATCCACGACTACTTCCACCGCAACGGATTCTACTACTTCCACACGCCGCTCATCACGGCCTCGGACTGCGAGGGCGCCGGCGCCATGTTCAACGTGACGACGCTCGATCTGAACGACATTCCGAAGACCGGGGAGGGCAAGGTGGACTATGCGCAGGACTTCTTCGGCAAGCCGTGCAACCTCACCGTGTCGGGCCAGCTCGAAGGCGAGCTGGGTGCGCTGGCCCTGGGCCGCATCTACACGTTCGGCCCCACGTTCCGCGCCGAGAACTCCAACACGCCGCGCCACCTCTCCGAGTTCTGGATGATCGAGCCCGAGATGGCCTTCTACGAGCTGGAGGACAACATGGAGCTGGCCGAGGACTTCCTCAAGTCGCTCATCCGCTACGCCCTGGAGCACTGCGCCGAGGACCTGGCGTTCCTGAACAAGATGTGGGACAACGAGCTGCTCGACCGCCTGCACTTCGTCGTGGAGAACGACTTCAAGCGCCTGGACTACACCGAGGGCATCGAAATCCTGAAGGCCTCGGGCCGCAAGTTCGAGTTCCCGTGCGAGTGGGGCTGCGACCTCCAGTCGGAGCACGAGCGCTACCTGGTCGAGGAGCATTTCAAGCGCCCGGTGATCCTCATCAACTACCCCAAGGAGATCAAGGCTTTCTACATGAAGCAGAACGAGGACGGCCGCACGGTGCGCGCAATGGACGTACTTTTCCCGAAAATCGGCGAAATCATCGGCGGTTCGGAGCGCGAGGCCGATTATGGCAAGCTTCGTGCACGGGTGCGCGAGCTCGGTATGAACGAGAAGGATGTGTGGTGGTATCTCGACACGCGCCGCTGGGGTTCGGCACCCCACTCGGGCTTCGGTCTGGGTTTCGAACGCCTGCTGCTGTTCGTGACGGGCATGACCAACATCCGCGACGTGATTCCCTTCCCGCGTTACCCGCGCAATGCGGAGTTCTGATCGGCTCAGGGATGCCGAGCGGCCCACGATGAAGAAACCAATTAGCGAATCGACCGTAATTCTTTAATTGGACTAATTGGATATGGCTATCAACCAGAAACAGGTATTGTCGCTTCAGCAGAAGCTCTCTCCTCAGCAGATACAGATGATCAAGCTGCTCGAGCTGCCCACCGTGCAGCTCGAGCAGCGCATCAAGCAGGAGATCGAGGACAACATCGTGCTCGAAGAGGAGGAGCGGGCCCCCGAGGAGGAGGCGCCGCGCGAAATATCGGTCGAGGAGTACCTCCGCGAGGACGACACGCCCGCCTACAAAAGCCGTATCAACAACTATTCGAAGGACGACAAGCAGCGCCCGGTCTATCTTTCGGGCGGCCGCTCGTTGCAGGAGTACCTGGTCGAGCAGCTCGGCTACCGCGACCTCACGGAGCGCGAGATGCGCCTCGCGGTCTACCTGATCGGCAGCATCGACGAGGACGGCTACCTGCGGCGCGACCTGGAGTCGGTCGCCGACGACATCGCCTTCACGCTCGGGGTCGAGACCACGACCGCGGAGCTCGAACGTCTTCTGGGCATCATCCACGAGCTGGAGCCCGTGGGCATCGGCGCCCGCAACCTCCAGGAGTGCCTGCTGTTGCAGATGGGGCAGAAGCGCATCGACACGCGGGCCCGGCGCCTTGCGCGCAGGATTCTGACCTCCTATTTCGACGAGTTCGTCAAGAAACACTACGAGAAGCTCATCGTGCGGCTCCAGGTCTCGGAGGAGGAGTTCCGCGAGGCCATCGCCGAGATCCGCCACCTCTCGCCCAAGCCGGGCAACCTCTACTCCGAGGGGGGCACCGACACCACGCCCTATGTGATCCCCGATTTCATCCTCGACTGCCACGACGGACGCTTCGACCTCTCGCTCAACTCGTGCAACGTGCCCGAGGTGAGGGTGAACCGCCGCTACGTGGAGATGATCCGCGACATGGTGGGGGTGGATGGCACGGTGAAGGAGAAGGACCGCGAGGCGTTGCAGTTCGTCAAGAGCAAGATCGACTCGGCCAAGTGGTTCATTTCGGCCATCAAGCAGCGCCACGACACGCTCATGCGCACGATGCAGACCATCCTCGACTACCAGCAGGAGTATTTCCGCGACGGCGACAAGAGCAAGCTGCGCCCCATGATCCTCAAGGACATCGCCGACCGCACGGGGCTCGACGTCTCGACCATATCGCGCGTGGTGAACAGCAAGTATGTGCAGCCTCAGTTCGGGATCATCCTGCTCAAGTCGCTCTTTTCGGAAGCCATGCAGACCGATTCGGGCGAGGAGGTGTCGAGCTACGAGATCAAGAACCTCCTGCAACATTGTATCGACGAGGAGGACAAGCGCCGTCCGCTCACCGACGAGACGCTGATGGACATCCTCAATTCCAAGGGCTACCGCATCGCCCGCCGCACGGTGGCCAAGTACCGCGAGATGCTGGGCATTCCCGTCGCGCGGCTGCGCAAGCAGATCTGACCGGCGGCAGTTCGGTCCCGTACGTTCCGACAGAGGTTTTCCCGGGATGCGCAGCGCGCCGTCCGACGTTTCATCGTCCGACGGCGCGCTGTCCGTTTCAGCAGCGGTGTCGCATCTGCTGCGGGGTATGTCTGTTTCGGGGCCTTCGGATCAGAATACCACGCCCAATTTGATCTGCACCGCGTTCATGTTCACGCTGACGCCCGACTCGGACAACTGCTGGATGTTGTAACCCAGCTGCGCCTTGAACATGCCGGCCTTGACGCCGACGGCAGGCGTGAGGTAGAGGCCCGAGCCGTTCATATCCTCCGTCAGGCCGATGCCGCCGCCCAGGTCGAGCGAGAGGTAGGGTGCGACCTTTTCCGATACGGGCAGGTAGCCCTTGAAGTTCACGTAGATCGGCAATATCAGCTCCGCTTCCTCTTCGAGGTAGAAGTCTAAACCGAATCCGATACCCGTGGAGAAATACCGGCCGACTTTCACGCCCTGCACCGTTTGGAGGTTGAGGCGTCCGATGCGGATCAGTTGGTTTACGGGGCCCACGCCGATCGAGTAGCCCAGGTCTACCTCGCCCTGATACTTCACCGGGGTCTGTGCCTGTGCCGCACAAACCGACAGGACAGCGGCTGCTGCCGAGAGAATAAGTTTCTTCATCTTCGTTCGTTTTGATTGATGGTGCAAAGTTAGAGATTTGGGAGGGGGGGGGCGTTGATTGGGTCGGAGGGGGGGGGGGGGGCGGGGGATATGCGGCTTGCCGGG
>VSOO01000126.1 GCA_009774895.1 Alistipes sp.
ATGCCGAGGGCTGTGCGAAAAAAAATTTGGCGGTTCGGCGGAATTCGTTTATATTTGTTTTACGTAAGTACAACAGAAATTAAGAATTCCAAAAACAAACGAAGATGAAAAAACTTTTATTCGTGCTGGCTCTTGCCCTGTGTGCAGGAACGGCATCGGCTCAGAGCTGGGCCGTGGGTGGTCGCGTAGGTTCGGGCTTCCAGGCCGATGCGCAGTATATTTTCGCCAACGACAACTACGTGGAGGCACGTTTCGGTACCTATTGGGCCAATGCGGGCGGTACCCTCACCGTGGACTTCACGGCGCTCTATAACTGGAATATCGTGAACATGGACTGGACGCCTTCGGCCGGTACGTGGTTCTTCGATGCGGGTGCCGGTCTGAACATCGGCGGCAAGAGCCACTACACCTACCTCGGCGTGGCGGGTTGCGCCAAGCTGGGTATCGAGTTCGACGGCGCTCCGGTGCGTCTGTCGTTCGACTGGTCGCCCTCGTTCGGTCCGGGCATCGCGTCGTGGAAGGGCCACTCGTCGTCGTCGTTCAACGAACGCGGCCTGGCCAACTTCGGCATCACGTGCGTATACCGCTTCTGATGCATGCCGCCGTGCGGGCGGCGCGAGCAATCCCGCAAACGAATGACGAGCCGGTGCTGTACAGCACCGGCTCGTTCGTTCGCAGCGGTCGGCAGAATCAGAATTTGTAGGTTGCGCCGACGTTGATGATGATCGGATTGTCGTGGTGTGCGGCCGTCTGGAGACGCCACTTCACTCCGGCCGAGAGGTCCCAGCGGCGCGAGAGAGCGAAGTCGGTTCCGGCACCGAGGTCCAGACCGAACGACCAGTCGTAGATGTCGTTGCCGCTGATACCGATCTGGGGATATACGCTCCACCAGCGGGCCACGTCGAACAGGTACTGCAAGTCGCAGTTGATGTCGATGGAGCAGTCGTCCTTGAGCAGTGCCGTGATGCCCGGCTCCAGACGCCAGCGGTTCGTGATTTCGTAGCGGGCGCTGGCGCCGATACCCATGATCGCTCCGTCGCCGCCCGCGTGGGTGTAGACGCCGAGCTTCGGGCCTACGCCCCAACGTTCCCTTTCCTGGGCCGATGCGGTCGTGAATGCGCAGAGTGCCACAACCGCCATAAGAATCAGTTTTTTCATACGTTTTACCGGTTTTATGCCCGGAGCAACAAATAACCTGCCTAACCTTGCCGCCGGCCGGACAAAAAAGGAAGGGAAAGGCAGAGGTTCGTATCAATGTGTTGATTCTTAATTCAATGTGAATTCGTTCCGGTTTGCGACTTCTTTTCCTGCTCGGAACCTTCCCGTGGCGGCGAAAGGCGCGGCGGCGTGCGTGCTCAGTAAAGCGGGTGGAGTGCGGAGTGGGCAATGTCGGGCCGAAGCAGGCGTGTGCTGTCGTGCACCCGGCCGGCGCGGGGGAGGTCGGGGCGGATACGAAAAATCCCCGCGGTCGCCGGGCGGCCGCGGGGATCGTCGATATGAATAGGTGTCGGCCTACTTCTCCTTCAGTGCTGCGTGTGCTGCCGCCAGACGTGCGATGGGCACGCGGAACGGCGAGCAGCTTACGTAGTTGAGCCCTGCATAGTGGCAGAACTCCACCGCCGAGGGTTCGCCGCCGTGCTCGCCGCAGATACCGCACTTGAGGTTCTCACGTGTGCCGCGGCCCTTGAACACCGCCTCGCGGATGAGCTGGCCTACGCCGTTGCGGTCGAGGATCTGGAACGGATCGTTCTTCAGGATGCCCTTCTCCAGGTAGATCGGCAGGAACTTGCCGATGTCGTCGCGCGAGAAACCGAGCGTCATCTGCGTCAGGTCGTTCGTGCCGAACGAGAAGAACTCGGCCACCTCGGCGATCTGGTTCGCCGTGACGGCGGCGCGCGGCACCTCGATCATCGTACCGACCATGTAGTCGATCTTGTCGTTGCGCTCCGAGAATACCTGCTCGGCCGTGGCGTCGATGATGCGCTTCTGGTAGCGCAGCTCCTTGTGGTTGCCCACCAGCGGCACCATGATCTCCACGTGTACGGGCATGCCCGAGGCCTTCACGTTCATCGCGGCCTCGATGATGGCACGGGCCTGCATCTCGGTGATCTCGGGATAGGTGTTGCCCAGACGGCAGCCGCGGTGACCCAGCATCGGGTTGAACTCCTGGAGCGACTCCACCTTCTCGGCGATCTTCTTCAGGGGCACGTTCATCTCCTGGGCCATTTCCTGCTGTCCCTTCTCGTCGTGGGGCACGAACTCGTGGAGGGGCGGATCGAGCAGGCGCACGGTCACCGGATAGCCGTTCATGGCCTTGAACAGACCCTCGAAGTCACCGCGCTGGATGGGCAGCAGCTTGCCCAGCGCCACGCGGCGGCCGGCTTCGTCGTCGGCCAGAATCATCTCGCGGATGGCCTTGATGCGGTCGCCCTCGAAGAACATGTGCTCCGTGCGGCACAGACCGATGCCCTCGGCACCGAACGCGAATGCCTGTGCGGCATCCTTCGGCGTGTCGGCATTGGCGCGGACCTTCAGCACCGAATACTTGCCGGCCAGCTCCATGAGCTTGCCGAAGTCGCCGCTCAGGTCGGCGGCCTGCGTGGCGACCTGACCTAGGTATACCTCGCCCGTCGAGCCGTTGAGCGAAATCCAGTCGCCCTCCTTGACCTTGAAGCCGTTCACCTCGATGGTGCGGGCCTTGTAGTCGATCTGCAACTCGCCGGCACCCGATACGCAGCACTTGCCCATGCCGCGTGCCACGACGGCCGCGTGCGAGGTCATGCCGCCGCGTGCGGTGAGGATGCCCGCGGCGTCGAGCATGCCCTTGAGGTCCTCGGGCGAGGTCTCGATGCGCACGAGGATCGCCTTCTGACCCGTCTTGGCGAATACGGCCTCGGCCTCCTCGGCGAAGAACACCACGGGACCCGTGGCGGCGCCGGGCGATGCCGGCAGACCCTTCGTGATGACCTGGGCGTTCTTGATCGCCGTCTTGTCGAATACGGGGTGGAGCAGCTCGTCGAGCTTCGCGGGCTCGCAGCGCAGCACGGCGGTGCGCTCGTCGATCAGACCCTCGCGCAGCATGTCCATCGCGATCTTCACCATCGCGGCGCCCGTGCGCTTGCCGTTGCGGCACTGGAGCATCCACAGCTTGCCGTCCTGGATGGTGAACTCGATGTCCTGCATGTCGGTGAAGTAGGTTTCGAGGTGGTGCTGGATCTCGTTCAGCTCCTTGTAAACCTCGGGCATCACCTCTTCGAGCGAGGGGTATTTGTTCTTGCGGTCCTCCTCCGATACGTTCTGCGCCTTGGCCCAGCGCTTCGAACCTTCGACGGTGATCTGCTGCGGGGTGCGGATGCCGGCTACGACGTCCTCGCCCTGGGCGTTGATCAGGTACTCGCCGTTGAAGATGTTCTCGCCCGTGGCGGCGTCGCGCGAGAAAGCCACGCCCGTAGCCGAGTTCGAACCCATGTTACCGAACACCATGGCCTGCACCGACACGGCCGTACCCCACTCCGCGGGGATGTTGTTCAGCTTGCGGTAGAGGATGGCGCGCTCGTTCATCCACGAACCGAACACGGCGCAGATGGCGCCCCAGAGCTGATCCCACGGATTGGTGGGGAACTCCGAGCCGGTCTGCTTGCGCACGGCCTCCTTGAACTTCGCCACCAGCTCCTTCAGGTCGTCGGTCGTCAGGTCGGTGTCGTTCTTCACGCCGCGCAGCGCCTTCTGTGCGTCGATGATCTCCTCGAACGGATCGTGATCCTCCTTCGATGCGGGCTTCATGCCGAGCACCACGTCGCCGTACATCTGCACGAAGCGGCGGTACGAGTCCCATGCGAAACGGGGGTTGCCCGAGAGCTTCGCCACGGCCTCCACGGCCTCGTCGTTCATACCCAGGTTGAGGATCGTATCCATCATGCCGGGCATCGAGGCGCGGGCGCCCGAACGCACCGACACGAGCAGGGGCTTCTCCTTGCCGCCGAACTGACGCTCGGTCAGCCGCTCGATGTTGCCGATGGCCTTCTCCACCTCGGGGCGGAGCAGTTCGATGATCTTATCCTTGCCGTGCGCGTAGTATTCGGTGCACACTTCCGTCGTGATGGTGAAACCCGGCGGTACGGGAATACCGATGAGATTCATTTCGGCGAGGTTCGCACCCTTGCCGCCGAGCAGTTCCCGCATTTTGCCGTTGCCTTCGGCCTCTTTGTTGCCGAAGGTGTAGACGCGTTTAACATCTGCCATAAATCGTTGGTTTTATAAATGATTGATAAGAAAAATTGTTCAAAATGTCCTAATTTACCTAAACGGGGGTTCAAAATTATGAATTTTTTTCCGAACGTCCAAAAAATATCCTCTGCATCGGATTGATTTTCAAAGTTTCGGATGGCGTGTCCGGCGGGAGTGCCGATGCCGCGGCCCGACAGGGCCCGGCGACGGCTTACGTCCGCTTGTCCGGCGGTTTTTTTCGGTAGTCGTTCAGTGACATAC
>VSOO01000127.1 GCA_009774895.1 Alistipes sp.
CCATCGGTCCGCCCTCGTCGAAGGTGTCGTCGGGCATGTTCTGCGTCACGACCGGCACCTGCATGGAGCGGTATTGTCCCGACTGCTTGTATTCGTCCGTGCGGGAGGGTTGGTCGGCGAAGTGTTCCTGCGTGTTTCTGCGTTCCATGATGATTCGTTTCCGTCGAGGAGTGCAAAGGCCGTACCGCATTCGCGCGGGGCTCGCGGGCCGCCTCCCCACGAATAAAAAGCCACCCGCGACGGGTGGCTTTTCACACACAAACATTAACAATACAAACAATGCATG
The DNA here is from genome assembly GCA_009774895.1 of Alistipes sp. Lineage (GTDB taxonomy): Bacteria > Bacteroidota > Bacteroidia > Bacteroidales > Rikenellaceae > Alistipes. The sequence goes on from VSOO01000127.1 coordinate 287, forward strand.
GCAAAATTTACCAGATTCATCGGATGACATTGCAAAGATCGTGCTTTTCCGCGGGGTGTGCAATCGCCGATTTTCGGTATTTTTTCCGTGCGGCTCTCCCCGCATGTCGGTATCCGCCTCCGTGGCAGCCGATTCCGGCTTCCCGGCGCATACACTCGGCTACTGGTAAATGTCGTTCAGCAGCCGCGCCAGGCGGTAGCCGCCCTTGAGGAACTGCAATTCGACCACCGGAGCGAAGCGGGCGACGTAGTCGTAGGAGAGGTCGCTGCCCGCGGGCGAGGCCTCGTACACCTCGCTGCACAGGGCCCGCGTCTCCTCGATCCAGTCGCACGGGGTGCCGGCGCCGATCAGAGCGGCCTCGTCGTCCGTGAGGCGGTCCGTCTGCTCGCACCACTCGGTGTAGCTCCAGCGGCGGGCCGCCTCCGGCAGCGCGGTGTCCCAGACCGCATGGAGGTTCGACTCCTCGCCGAAGAACGTCACCGCGATGTCGTTGCCGCCCCGGTCGTCCGAGCGGCCCGCATGCATCGGGCAGTGCATGTCGCCCGCCAGGTGGATCAGCATCCGCAGGGCGTCGCGCTCCTCCGCGGCCGGCAGCCCTCCGTCGCGCAGTCGCTCCGCGAGCTCCGTCACGGCGCTCAGCAGGTCGCCCGCGGGGTTGCGGGGCTGCGTCTCGGCCGTGCGGCCGTCGTCAATGTTGAAGTAGTGCCACGCGAGCGTGGCGGCATAGGGCGGGGTATGGCTCGCCTGGTCCATCCAGTTGGCCTCGTAGACCATCGAGCGGCCGCCCAGTATGCGTTCGATCCGCTCCGCGGCCTCGGGCGTGAGGTGCGCTTCGGCGATGCAGGCCGTGACGTCGTGGCCTTTCTGTCCCCAGGCGCCCGCACGGCCGACCGCGGCCAGGCAGCAGACCGCAAGCAGCAGCCATCGTTTCATTGTCTCGGCTCCCATCAGTGGTTCATTGTGGCGAGGAACTCCTCGTTGCTCTCGGTAAGGCCCATCTGCTTGTGGAGGAACTCCATGGCCTCCACGGGCGTCATGTCCGAGAGGTATTTGCGCAGCACCCATGTGCGGTTCATCACCTCGCGGGGCAGCAGCAGGTCCTCGCGGCGCGTGCCCGAGGCGATCACGTCCACGGCCGGGTAGACGCGTTTGTTGGCGAGCTTGCGGTCGAGCTGCAACTCCATGTTGCCCGTGCCCTTGAACTCCTCGAAGATCACTTCGTCCATCTTCGATCCGGTGTCGATAAGCGCCGTGGCGATGATCGTGAGCGAGCCCTTCTCCTCGGTGTTGCGCGCGGCGCCGAAGAAGCGCTTGGGCTTGTGGAGCGCATTGGCGTCCACACCGCCCGACAGCACCTTGCCCGAGGCGGGCTGCACCGAGTTGTAGGCGCGGGCCAGGCGGGTGATGGAGTCGAGGAAGATCACCACGTCGTGGCCGCACTCGACCATGCGCTTGGCCTTTTCGAGCACCATTTCCGCCACTTTCACGTGGCGCGAAGCCTGCTCGTCGAAAGTCGAGGCCACCACTTCGGCCTTCACGTTGCGGGCCATTTCGGTCACCTCCTCGGGGCGCTCGTCGATCAGCAGCACGATCATGTAGACCTCGGGGTGGTTGTCGGCGATGGCGTTTGCGATGGATTGCAGCAGCATGGTCTTACCCGTCTTGGGCTGCGCCACGATCAGACCGCGCTGTCCCTTGCCGATGGGCGAGAACAGATCGACCACGCGCGTCGAGAGGTTGTTGTGTCCCTTGCCCGTGAGGCAGAATTTCTCGCTCGGGAAGAGCGGCGTCATGTACTCGAACTGCACGCGGTCGCGGATGTACTCGGGCGACAGGCCGTTGATCTCGTTCACGCGCACCAGCGGGAAGTACTTCTCGCCCTCTTTCGGGGGCCGGATCGTGCCGAGCACCGTGTCGCCCGGCTTGAGGCCGAAGAGCTTGATCTGCGAGGGCGACACGTAGATGTCGTCGGGTGAGTTGAGGTAGTTGTAGTCGGCCGAGCGGAGGAATCCGTAGCCGTCGGGCATGATCTCCAGCACGCCCTCGCCCTCGATCTCTCCGGCGAAGTCGTCCTTGGTGATCACCTCCTCGTCGAGGCCGGCCACGGCGGCTGCGGGCGCCGCTTCGCGGTGCTGCTGCGGCGCCTCCGCGGTCTTGGCCTCGGGCTGCGTCTTGGGTTTCCGTCCCCGGCGCTTGGGCTCGGATTCGGGGGCGGGCGCCGCCGCGGTTTCAGCCGCAGGCTCGGGCGCTGCGGTCTCGCGGTCGGAACGCTCCTCGTGCGGCGCTGCGGGCAGCTCCGGGCTCTCCGCCTTGGCCATGCGCGGACGACGGCCCCGCTTGACGGGCTGTGCGACCGCTGCGGCGCCCTCGGGCGCGGACTCGCCGGGGGCGCTGCCCGCCGCGGCGATCAGCTCGATCAGTTCGCGTTTCTTCTTGACCGTGACGTTGGCGATTCCGAGTGCCTTGCCTATTTCGCGCAATTCGGGAAGGTTCTTGCCTTCCAGCGCTTCCATTTCCTGCATATTTTCGTTTTTCAATGATTTTCAATTCCGGACGAGTGCCCGGTTTCGGGATTTTACGTTGCAAAGATAATGCATTATTCCGAATTACGAAATCGCCGCCCGATTTTTTGCGGCCGCCGCGACCGGGCTCCGCATCCGCGGCGGGTGCGGGGTGCGCTCCGGCCCGGACGGGACCCCGGTGCCGGAACGAAAAAGCCCCGCGGCGATTCGCGCCGCGGGGCAGGGCAGGTCGCGAGCGGATGCCGCGCCGCTCAGTTCGAGAAGGTCAGGCCGCCGTCGCCGGCGTCGATGCGGATGGGGCGGTCGCGGCGCACGTCGTCGGCCAGGATCCGCTTCGAGAGGTCGTTGATGACGTAGCGCTGCACGGTCCGTTTCACCGGGCGGGCGCCGAACAGCGGGTCGAATCCCGCATCGGCGATCCAGGCGCGGGCCGCAGGGGTGTATTCGAGCCGTATGCCGTTCTCGGCGAGCATTCCGGTGACGGCGTCGAGCTGCATCTCCACGATGCGCTCGATCTGCGCGCGCGTCAGGGGTGCGAACATCACGATCTCGTCGATGCGGTTCAGGAATTCGGGCTTGAGCCGCTGCTTGAGCAGCTCCACCACCTCGTCGCGCGTCCGCTCCACGGTGTCGGCATCGACGCGGCCCGCGTGTTCCGCCGCCGCGAAGCGCTCCTGTATGATCTGCGACCCCATGTTCGATGTCATGATGATGATCGTGTTGCGGAAGTCCACCGTGCGGCCCTTGTTGTCGGTCAGACGACCGTCGTCGAGCACCTGCAACAGGATGTTGAACACGTCGGGATGCGCCTTTTCGATCTCGTCGAGCAGCACGACCGAGTAGGGCTTGCGCCGCACGGCCTCGGTGAGCTGTCCGCCCTCGTCGTAGCCCACGTATCCCGGAGGCGCTCCTACGAGGCGCGACACGCTGTGCCGCTCCTGGTATTCGCTCATGTCGATGCGGGTGAGCATCGTGTCGTCGTTGAACAGGAACTCGGCGAGCGCTTTCGCCAGCTCGGTCTTGCCCACGCCCGTGGTGCCGAGGAAGATGAACGAGCCGATGGGGCGCCGCGGGTCGTTCAGTCCGGCGCGCGAGCGGCGCACGGCGTCGGCGATGGCCGCGATGGCGGGCTCCTGCCCCACCACGCGGCGGTGGAGCTCCTCCTCCATGCGGAGCAGCTTCTCGCGCTCCGAGGCCAGCATGCGCTGCACGGGGATGCCGGTCCAGCGCGACACCACCTCGGCCACGTCCTGCGCATCGACCTCCTCCTTGATCATCGAGCCGTTGGCCGAGGTGAGGCGGTACTCCTCCTGCAAGGCGTCGATCTGCTTCTCGGCCTCCCGGATCTTGCCGTAGCGGATCTCCGCCACGCGGCCGTAGTCGCCGTCGCGTTCGGCCTGGCTGGCCTCGATGCCGAGCTTCTCTATGCGCTCCTTGTGCTCCTGTATGCGGCGCAGCAGGTCGCGCTGCCCCTGCCAGCGGGCGCGCATCGAGGCGTCGCGGGCCTTCAGCTCCTCTATTTCGCGCGTCAGCGCGGCCACGCGCTCCTCGTCGTTCTCGCGGCGGATGGCTTCGCGTTCGATTTCGAGCTGGCGCACGCGGCGGTCGAG
>VSOO01000128.1 GCA_009774895.1 Alistipes sp.
CCGTGGAGGGCGTCAAACTGCTCGACGGCGATCCGGGCGAGGCGACCAACCGTACGGTCGTGACTTTCGTCGGCGAGCCGGAAGCGGTGGTCGAGGCGGCGTTCCGCGGCGTGCGCAAGGCTGCCGAGCTGATCGACATGCGCAACCACCACGGCGCGCATCCCCGCATGGGCGCCACCGACGTGCTGCCCTTGATTCCCATCGCCGGCATCACGCTCGAAGAGTGCGCCGCCCTGGCCCGCAAGCTGGCCGAGCGCATCGCCGGCGAGCTGCGCGTGCCGACCTACTGCTACGAGGCTGCGGCCTTCGCGCCGGAGCGCCGCAACCTGGCCGTCTGCCGCAAGGGCGAATATGAGGCGTTGCCCGAACGCATGACGCGCAAGGAGGAGGCGCCCGACTTCGGTGCCCGCGCGTTCGACGAGGGTGTGGCCCGCACGGGCGCTACGGCCGTCGGTGCCCGCGACTTCCTGATCGCCGTGAACTACAACCTCAACACCACCTCCACGCGCCGCGCCAACGCCATTGCGTTCGACGTGCGTGAGAAGGGCCGTCCCGTGCGCGAGGGCGGTTCGCCCGTGGGCAAGCCCCTCAAGGACGAGAACGGCAAGACGATCATGCAGCCCGGCACGCTGAAGGCGACGAAGGCGATCGGCTGGTTCATCGAGGAGTACGGCATCGCCCAGGTGTCGATGAACATCACGAACATCTCCGTCACGCCGCTGCACGTGGCTTTCGACGAGGTGTGCCGTGCGGCGGGAGCCCGCGGCCTGCGCGTCACGGGCACCGAGATCGTGGGTCTGATTCCGAAGCGCGCCCTCGTGGAGGCCGGCCGCTACTTCCTCAAGAAGCAGCAGCGTTCGACGGGCCTGGCGGAGAGCGAGCTCATCAAGATCGCCGTCAAGTCGATGGGTTTGAGCGACCTGAAGCCTTTCAACCCCGAGGAGAAGGTGATCGAGTACCTGCTGGCGGCCGACGACAAGCGCAAGAAGCTCGTGGACCTCACGTGCGACGGCTTCGCCGAGGAGACCGCCAGCGAGTCGCCCGCACCGGGCGGCGGTTCCATTTCGGCCTACATGGGTGCGCTGGGCGCCGCGCTGGGTACGATGGTGGCCAACCTCTCGTCGCACAAGGCGGGCTGGGACGCACGCTGGGAGGAGTTCTCCGACTGGGCGGACAAGGGCCACGCGCTGATGCGCGAGCTGCTGCACCTGGTGGACGAGGATACGGAGGCGTTCAACCGCATCATGGCCGTGTTCGCCATGCCCAAGTCCACCGACGAGGAGAAGGCCGCCCGCAGCGCGGCGCTGGAGGAGGCTACGCTCTACGCCACGCAGGTGCCGCTCCGCACGATGAAGACCGCCTTCGAGGTGTTCGACGTGGTGAAGGCCATGGCCGAGATCGGCAACCCCAACTCGGTGTCCGATGCGGGCGTGGGCGCGCTGGCCGTGCGCAGCGCGGTGCTGGGCGCCTGCCTGAACGTGAAGATCAACGCCGCCGGGCTTAAGGACCGTGCCGCGGCCGATAAGCTGGTGGCCGAGGCCGAGGCGCTGGCCGCCGAGGCGAACGTGCGCGAGCGCGAGGTGATCGAAATCGTGGAAAACAAAATCAAGTAAGCATATATGACCATTCAGGAGTTTCAGAACGATATTCGCGCGGGCATCCCCGATGTGCTGCCCGCAGCCAAACCCTACGACAAGCAGATCAACCATGCGCCCCGCCGCAAGGAGATCCTCACGGCCGAGGAGCGCGTGCTGGCCGTGCGCAACGCGCTGCGTTACTTCCCCGCCAAGCACCATGCGGTGCTGGCGAAGGAGTTCGCTGCGGAGCTGAACCGCTACGGACGCATCTACATGTACCGTCTGCGTCCCGACTACGAGATGTATGCGCGTCCGATCGACGAGTATCCCCACAGGTCGCGTCAGGCGGCGGCCATCATGATGATGATCCAGAACAACCTGGACAAGGCCGTGGCCCAGCATCCGCACGAGCTGATCACCTACGGCGGCAACGGCGCCGTGTTCCAGAACTGGGCGCAGTACCGCCTCACGATGAAGTACCTGTCGGAGATGACCGACGAGCAGACGCTGGTCATGTACTCGGGGCATCCGCTGGGACTCTTCCCGTCGCACCGCGATGCGCCGCGCGTGATCGTCACCAACGGCATGGTGATCCCGAACTACTCGAAGCCCGACGACTGGGAGCGTCTGAATGCGCTCGGCGTGTCGCAGTACGGCCAGATGACGGCGGGTTCCTACATGTACATCGGCCCCCAGGGCATCGTGCACGGCACGACGATCACGGTGATGAACGCCGCACGCAAGCGTTTCGATGCCACGCGCACCGACACGCGCGGCATGCTCTTCGTGTCGTCGGGTCTGGGCGGCATGTCGGGCGCCCAGCCCAAGGCGGGCGTCATTTCGGGCGTGGTGAGCGTCATCGCCGAGATCAACCCCAAGGCGGCGCAGAAGCGCCACGAGCAGGGCTGGGTCGATGAACTGCACGACTCGCTCGACGAGCTGATGCCCCGCATCCGCAAGGCGATGGCCGACCGCGAGGTCGTGTCGCTGGCCTATGTGGGCAATGTGGTCGATCTGTGGGAGCGCCTGGCCGCCGAGCAGATCCGTGTCGATCTGGGTTCGGACCAGACGTCGCTGCACAACCCCTGGGCGGGCGGTTACTACCCCGTGGGACTGAGCTACGAGGCCTCGAACAAGATGATGGCCGAGGAGCCCGCACGCTTCCGCGAGTGCGTGCAGGAGTCGCTCCGCCGTCAGGTGAAGGCCATCAACAAGCTCGCCGCGCAGGGCATGTATTTCTTCGACTACGGCAACGCTTTCCTGCTGGAGGCTTCGCGTGCCGGTGCCGACGTAATGAAAGAAGATGGCACTTTCCGTTATCCTTCTTATGTCCAGGACATAATGGGACCACTCTTCTTTGATTACGGCTTCGGTCCTTTCCGCTGGGTGTGCGCCTCGGGCAAACCCGAGGACCTGGAGCTGACCGACCGTCTGGCCGCCGAAGTGCTGGAGGAGATCCGCCGCACGGCACCCGCCGACATCGCCGGACAGCTCGACGACAACATCCACTGGATCCGCGAGGCCGGCCGCAACAAGCTGGTGGTGGGCTCGCAGGCCCGCATCCTCTATGCCGATTCGGAGGGCCGCACGAAGATCGCGCTCGCGTTCAACGAAGCCATCCGCGACGGCCGCCTGTCGGGTCCCGTCGTGCTGGGCCGCGACCACCACGACGTGTCGGGCACCGACTCGCCGTACCGCGAGACCTCGAACATCTACGACGGCTCGAACCTCACGGCCGACATGGCCGTGCACAACGTCATCGGCGATGCGTTCCGCGGCGCCACGTGGGTCTCGATCCACAACGGCGGCGGCGTAGGCTGGGGCGAGGTGATCAACGGCGGCTTCGGCATGGTGATCGACGGAACGGAGGATTCGGCCCGCCACATCCGCGAAATGCTGCTGTGGGACGTGAACAACGGCATCGCGCGCCGCAGTTGGGCGCGCAACGAAGGCGCCGTGGAGGCCATCCGCCGCGAAATGGAGCGCACACCCGGGCTGCGGGTCACGCTGCCCAACTTCGCCGACGAGGCACTGGTTCGCAAGGCGCTGGAAGAATAGGAGTTATCAATTAAGTAAACGAAAAACCCATGATACATTACATCAGCGCCGACCACCTGACGGTCGGCCGCGTGGAGGAGATCCTCACCCGAGGCTACGAGCTGGCGTTGTCGGACGATGCCCGCAACCGCATTCAGAAGTGCCGCGACTACCTTGACCGCAAGGCGCAGAACCCCGAGCGTCCGATCTACGGCGTGACCACGGGCTTCGGCTCGCTCTGCAACGTGTCGGTCGGCAGCGACGACCTGGCGCAGTTGCAGAAGAACCTCGTCATGTCGCATGCCTGCGGCACGGGCGAGCGCGTGCCGTCGGAGATCGTGCGGCTCATCCTGCTGCTCAAGGCGCAGTCGCTCTCCTACGGTTATTCGGGCGCGCAGGTAGCCACGGTGGAGCGCTTGCTCGACTTCTTCAACCACGGCGTGCTGCCCGTCATCTACCAGCAGGGCTCGCTGGGCGCCTCGGGCGACCTGGCGCCCCTGGCGCACATGAGCCTGCCGCTGCTGGGTCTGGGCGAAGTGGAGTATAAGGGCGAAGTGCGTCCTGCGGCCGACGTGCTGCGCGAGCTGGGCTGGACCCCTGTGGAGCTGAAGTCGAAGGAGGGCCTCGCGCTGCTCAACGGCACGCAGTTCATGGCGGCGTTCGGCGTGTGGTCGCTCATCCGTGCCAAGCGCCTGAGCGAGCAGGCCGACCGTGTGGGCGCCATGTCGCTCGACGCGTTCGACGGCCGTATCGAGCCCTTTGCCGACAACGTGCACCTGATCCGCGCCCACAC
>VSOO01000129.1 GCA_009774895.1 Alistipes sp.
TATTTCAGCAGGACGCACAAACCGCCCCGCCGTATATCGACTGCCGCCTCTTCCGTCCGGTCACCCGCCGAACGCCCCGGCGCCGCGCGTCCCGTCTCCGCGGACACGAAAAAAGGAGGAACGCCGAGCGTTCCTCCTCCACCACAGCGGTTTGCATCGCGCGGCCTACTCCAATGCGGCGCAGGCATTGACGGTCTGTTCGGCAATGCGCGTAAGACCCGCATCGGTATCTTTCTCGTTCTGAAGAATCTGCGCCAGCAGCTTCTTCACGCCGCGTTCCGGCAGGAAGTCGGCCAGCGCCACGAGCGTGCCGTAGGTCGCGATCTCGTAGTGCTCCACCTTCTGCGCGGCGAGGATGAGTCCGGCATCACGCACGAACGAATCCCGCTCCGTGTCGGCGATGATCTCCTCGGCCTCCTTGATCAGACCGGCCATCGCCTCGCACTTCTTGGCGGCGGGCTTCACGCCCAGCAGCTCGAACACCTGCTCCACGAGTTGAATCTGACGGGCGCTCTCGGTGTTGTGCTTCTTGAACGCAGCCGCCAGCCCGGGGTCGGTCGCCGCCTTCTCCATCTTCAGCAGCGCGGGATCGAGGTGTTTCTCGGCCCAGTAAATATCCTTCATCGCATCGACGAAAAATCGGTGGAACTCCGAGTTCCGCTTGCTGCCATTGGTACGTTTGTCGGTATTCATAACACAAAAATTTAACGGTTTTCCTCCTTTCCGGCAAAATGCATACCACGTTTTTCGCTCCGCCCCCGCCGTCCGCCGCACGGCGCTCCATCCCTACGGAGCCTCCCGGCAGCACAAACGCTTTCACCGCAAGTCCAAAACAACAGGGCAGCACAGCCGGCGCCACACATTTTCATTCGACGAATTTTCATATCTTTGTCCCCCGGGATCGAAACACGACATGGAACACGGCAAAAACTGGAAACAGGTACTCGCGGTCATCTGGACCGGGCAGGGAATATCCATCCTGAGCAGCTCCGTCGTAGGCTATGCCGTGATCTTCTACCTGAGCCTCGAAACCGGATCGGCCGAGACCCTCGCGTTCGCCGCCCTCGCCGGCATGCTGCCCCAGTCGCTGCTGGGCCTCGTGGCGGGCGTGTGGATCGACCGCTGGGACCGCAAGCGCACGATGATCCTGGCCGACGGATTCATCGCCCTCTGCACGCTGGCCCTGGCGCTGCTCTTCCGCTTCGGCGCCGCGGAGCTGTGGCACGTCTACGCGCTGCTCGCCTGCCGCTCGATCGGCTCGGCTTTCCACACCCCCGCCATGGAGGCCTCCATGCCCCTGCTGGCCCCGGCGGCACAGCTCACGCGCATCGCCGGCGTCAATCAGTCGCTCGAATCGGCCTCGTCCATCGCCGGACCCGCGCTGGGCGCACTGCTGCTGGCCTTCGCCGAGCTGAGCGACATCCTGCTGCTCGACGTCGCAGGCGCACTGATCGCCTGCGGATCGCTGGCTTTCGTGCGCATACCCAACCCGCCGCGCAGCGGCACGCAGCGCCCCGCCCTGCTGCGCGAAATGCGCGAGTGCGCCGCGGCCATCCGCAACACCCGGGGCATGACGCAGTTCTTCGGCTCGGCGATCCTCGTGCTCTTCTTCATCATGCCCGTGGGCGTGCTCTTTCCGCTCATGACGCTCCGCCACTTCGGCGGCGGGGTCTGCGAAATGAGCCTCATCGAGATCGTGTGGGGCGGCGGCTCGCTCGCCGGGGGCCTGCTGATGGGCCTGCGCAACTACCGCATCGACAAAGTACTGCTCATACAGGCCATGTACGTCACGGTGGGGGCTTCGTTCCTCGTGTCGGGACTTCTGCCGCCCGCGGCATTCGCCCTCTTCACGCTGCTCCAGGTCTTCTCCGGCATCGCGGGCAGTGTCTTCAAAGCCTCGTTCGTCGCCGTCGTGCAGCACCGTTTCGCCCCCGGCATGCTGGGCCGCGTGCTGTCGCTCTACTCGGGTCTGAGCATGATGCCCGCCATGCTGGTCGTCGTGGGCTCCGGCTTCCTGGCCGACAGCATCGGCCTGACCGCTACCTTCGTGCTGGCGGGCGCCGCCATCGTGGCGATCGGCATCGCCGGATGCTGCTCGCGGTCGATGCGCCGCCTCGGGCAGGGGATCTGACCCCGCGGCAGCGATTTCCGCACGCCAGGCGCTCGTTTTTTGCCCTTTTCTTCGTATCTTGCGACGTGCGGCACGCACCGTGCACCGCGAACGAACCTCAAACACATAACCAAATGGCACTTTTCTCACGCTCCGCGCGCAACGACGCGCCCCTCCATCCGCAGGACACGCTCACGACGCGCGACGGCTCGGAACTCACGTTCACGTTCTTCCGCCACGCGGCACTCGCGATCGAATACAAGGGAAAACACATCTATACCGACCCCGTGAGCGGCTATGCGGACTACGCACGTCTTCCGAAAGCCGACCTGGTGCTCGTCACCCACTCCCACTACGACCACTTCGACCGGGCCGCGATCGACGCCGTGACGGAGCGCGCGAGCCTCCTCGTCTGCGACAAGACCACGGCCGAGGGATTCGAGGGCGAATGCCTCGTCATGCGGCCCGGCGACACGGCCGCACCGCGCGACTACGTGCGCATCGAGGCCGTGGCAGCCTACAACACCACCGAGGGGCACCTCGACTTCCATCCGCGCGAACGCGAGGACGTGGGCTACGTGCTCACGCTCGGCGGCACGCGCATCTACATTGCCGGCGACGGCGAGAACACCCCCGAAATGGAGTCGCTGCGCGACATCGACATCGCCTTTCTGCCCGTGAACCAGCCCTACACCATGACCGTGGACCAGGCTGCGGAGGCCGTGCGCGCCCTGCGGCCGAAGATCTTCTATCCCTACCACTACGGCGAAGTGGAGGAGAAAACCGACCTCGACCGCCTCGTGCGCATGCTGGAGGGCGTGACCGAGGTCCGCATCCGGCCGATGGAGTAAGCCGCCCGCCTTTCGGCATGCAACGGCATAAGGTTTCTAATCATGCGACAATGTTTGTGCCTCTCGAGGAACACAGCCTTTCGCATAGCACACGGTTACTCTCCGCATCAATCCGTATACACTTTTTAGTTTATGTTTGAACTAATATAAAAACCTCGATAAGAGCCAAAACGATTATGTCGTTTTGGCTCTTATCGGAAAAATTCTTATATTTGCAATGTGGCAACTTTCAATGGAGCCACAACTTTAAAACATATAAACTCAATCGCTGTCTGAATCACCACCTCGGAATGTAACGAGCTAAACAATACACATTGAGAACGTGCCTTACGGCGCGGGCTTTCTCATAGTGTATTAAGGCTTGTGGTAAGCCAAGAGGCGTATGGCGAAAGTCTGCGCTTTTGTTTTATCGGCAAGTGCGCACAGTATTAACATATAATTCATTCTGACAATGGAAGAAAAACAGAAAACACCACTTACCGATTATTACTCCAAACCATATCAAGGTAAGCGATATAGAGAGAATAGCAGCGAATCGTTCATAGTTCCAGCAGCTATCAAAATAATAGCGTGGATTGCTTTAATAGTAGGCATACTTGGTATATTTAGTGACTTTGAGAATGGTTCATGGAAATACGGACTTGGCATAATAGCCTCGTCAGTTTTCTTGTTCGGCTTCGCCGCGATAGTTAAAGCGGCATATAAGTATTTGGATGAATAATAAACCGAATAACAACTAAAAACGACAACAAATGAAAAAGTTAATCGCTATCGTGATGATGATGCTCCCGATACTTGTGTTTGGGCAAACAAGAACAAACACGCAGAGTATTAGCGTATTTGGAATACCACTCGGAATTACAGCCGGGGAGTTTAGGAGTAAGCAAGAAGCCATCAAAAATGATATTCCGCAAATTGTCGGGAGCAAAGGTGCAAGATTGATAATATCTATGTATACCGGGTATAAAGATTCAGATATTATTTGGCACGCCGTGCTTGTTGTGGAAAGCGAGTATGTTCCAGTTTCCAATGAGGTTAATACTATAACTAACGTATTAAATGCAAAATACGGGAAGCCGGAAAATTCTTACGAAATGAGCAAGCCTTGTTTGCTGTGGAGTTTGAAGAACGGCAATATTACGGCTTGGAGCGAGAATGGAGGAAAGACTTTCTATGTGAAGTTTGTAGATTATGCTGCTTTAAGAAAAGCCCAGCCTCAGTTGTTCAAGAATCTATGCCCCCCAAGAAATCCTACTACAAAATCGGCGAGGTGTCGACAATTATCAATACCAATTTCCATAATTAATTGTTTGGAAAAATTCATTGTATGTTAGATAGATATATTGTTAAGACTGATGATGGAACGATGGTGGTTAACAGTTATGTTGAACCATCGGAGTTATCTTTGGCAGAAGCCAGTGTTTGGG
>VSOO01000013.1:0-9638 GCA_009774895.1 Alistipes sp.
AGGTGGTGTCGATCGGCGCCGTGCCCGAAATCGAGGAGCCGGTGCGGATCACCGAGAAGCGCAAGTCATGATGAAGGTCGGCATCACGGGCGGCATCGGCAGCGGCAAGAGTACCGTCTGCGCCCTCTTCGCCGCGCGCGGCATCGCGGTCTACGACTCCGATGCCGCGGCGAAGCGGCTGATGCAGGGTCCGCTGCGACCCGGTATCGAGGCGCGCTTCGGCCCGGAGTGCTTCCGTGGCGGCGTGCTCGACCGCAAGTACCTCGCCGCACGGGTCTTTGCCGACCGCGAGGCCCTGGGAGCGCTCAATGCGCTGGTGCACCCCGCCGTGCGCGAGGATTTCGAGGCGTGGGCCGCCGCGGAGGACGGACCCTACGTCATTCTGGAGAGCGCCATCCTCTTCGAGTCGGGCTTCGATGCGGCGGTGGACCGCACGTTGGCCGTGCTGGCGCCCGCTTCGGTGCGCGTGGAACGCACGTGCCGCCGCGACGGCGCCGATCCCGGGCAGGTGCGGCTCCGCATGGCGGCGCAGCTGGGCGACGACGAGCTTGCCGCGCGTGCCGACGTTACGATGGTGAATCTTTTCGAGGAGGACCTCGCCCCTGCGGTCGAGCGCCTCGACCGTAAATTCAGATGCGATGCGAAAAACTATTGATGCCGCCGCGCTGCGCGAACCGCAGGTGATGGCTATTCTGAATGTCACGCCCGACTCGTTCTGGGCGGACAGCCGTACGCCCGAGCCGGAGGCCGTGGAGCGCCGTGTGCGCGAGGCCGTGGCGGAGGGCGCCTCGATCATCGACGTGGGCGGCTATTCGTCGCGCCCGGGCGCCGCCGCCGTCTCCGTGGAGGAGGAGTGGCGGCGCGTGGCGTGCGGCGTGGAGGCCGTGCGGCGCGTGGCGCCCGATGTCACGGTGTCGGTGGATACGTTCCGCGCGTCGGTCGCGCTGCGTGTAGTGGAGCGCTTCGGCCCGGTGATCGTCAATGACATAACGGCCGGCGAGGGCGATCCCGACATGCTGGCCGCCGTGGCCCGCTGCGGTGTGCCCTACGTCGCGATGCACATGCGCGGCACGCCCGAAACGATGCAGACGCTCACGGACTACGATCCGGACGTGACGACGGCCGTCGTGGAGTATTTCCGCCTCCGCACGGAGGCGATGCGTGCGGCGGGCATCGCCGCGGATCGCATCGTGCTCGACCCCGGCTTCGGTTTCGCCAAGACCGTGGCGCAGAACTACGAGCTGCTGCGCGGGCTGCACCGCCTGTGCGCCCTGGGCTACCCGGTGCTGGCGGGGCTGTCGCGCAAGTCGATGATATATAGAGTACTCGAAACCACGCCCGAAGGGGCGTTGGCCGGCACGGTGGCGCTCGGCTGGGAGTGCCTGCGTCAGGGGGCGTCGATCCTGCGCGTGCACGACGTGCGCGAGGCTGCGGATACGGTGCGTTTGTTCCACGCTTTCGGACGATGATCGCGCTGACCGACATACGCAAACGCTTCGGCACGCTCGACGTGCTGCGGGGCGTGTCGCTCGAAGTGGCGCGGGGCGAGGTCGTGGCCGTGGTGGGGGCCAGCGGCGCGGGCAAGAGCACGCTGTTGCAGATCGCCGGCACGCTCATGCGCCCCGCCCGGGGGCGCGTGGTCATCGCCGGCACCCACGTGGGGGCGCTCGGCGACCGGGCGCTGTCGCGGTTCCGCAACGAACGCATCGGCTTCGTTTTTCAGTTCCACCACCTGCTGCCCGAGTTCACGGCGCGCGAAAACGTGATGATCCCGGCGCTGATCGGACGGCGCGACAAGCGGGCGGCGGCCCGGCGTGCCGCGGAGCTGCTGGAGACGATGGGGCTCGCGGAGCGCCTGGAGCATAAGCCCGCAGCCCTTTCGGGCGGCGAGCAGCAGCGGGTGGCCCTCGCCCGCGCGCTGATGAACGACCCCGCGGTGCTGCTGGCCGACGACCCCTCGGGCAACCTCGACTCGCGCAACCGCGAGGAGATCCACCGGCTCTTTTTCGACTTGCGCGACCGCACGGGACAGACCGTGGTGATCGTGACCCACGACGAGGGCCTGGCCGCCACGGCCGACCGCCGCATCGTGATGTCCGACGGCCGGGTGCTCTGAGCATTGCCTTACGGGCGGTGCGCCGCCCCGATCCCGCCCGATCCGGGATCGGGGGTACATCCCCGCTTAACCGAAGATTGCTTTATGATAAAGGTATTGTTTGCACTGTTTACGGTGCCGGCGCTGCTGCTCCGCACCGCTGCCGCTGCCGCGGACTTCCGCATGTCGCCGTCGTGCGGCGG
The DNA here is from genome assembly GCA_009774895.1 of Alistipes sp. Classification (GTDB taxonomy): domain Bacteria; phylum Bacteroidota; class Bacteroidia; order Bacteroidales; family Rikenellaceae; genus Alistipes. Next base: position 2,299 of record VSOO01000013.1, read on the forward strand.
GCCCCGCATCGCGGCCGGGGAGCTTCCGGAGCGCGATGCGGCCCTTCGGACCGTGCGCCGCTTCTACGAGGAGTATCTTGCCGCATGGGAGGGGGACCGGCGGAAGCAGGAGGAGGTCTGCGAACGCTATGTCGCCCGGTCGCTGCGCGAGGAGATCCGTGCCGCGCAGGCGGCGGGACTCGATTACGATCCCTACGTTCAGGCCCAGGACTGCGGTCCGGAGACGCTGGCGCGGCTGCGGGTCGAATGCGACTCCGCGGATTGCTGCCGCTGCCGGGTCTTTCTGTGGGACGGCTGGCGGCGCGCCTGCCGCGAGGTCGTGGTGCGTGCGGTGTGCGGTGCGCAAGGATACCGCATCGCGGCGATCGAAGACCCGAACCTGCCCGGCGGTGTGTCCGGGGCCGATGCCACGCGTGCGGGCGAAGCCTGCGGCCGCTGATCGCCGGGGGCCGGGGAGTTCGGATGCCGCGGGCCCGAAAGCATGATGACGATGGAACACGACGAACTGAAGGAGCTGCTCGACCGGCTCCACGACAAATACGACCGCCCGGAGTTCATTGCGGACGACCCGATCTGCGTGCCGCACCGCTATGCCGGGCGCAACGACCGGGAGATCGCCGGTTTCCTGGCGGCGACGATCGCCTGGGGCAACCGCAAGGCGATCGTTCGCAGCGGACTGAGGATGATGCAGTGCATGGACGATGCTCCGGCGGATTTCGTTCGCAACGCTTCGGATCGCGAGCTCGACCTGCTCGCCTCCTATGCCCACCGCACGTTCAACGGCGGCGACCTGCGCGATTTCGTGCTGGCCCTGCGCCGTTTCGAGATGGAGTGGGGCGGCGTGGGGGCCTTTTTCGAGGCGCAATATGCGCGGCTCGGCGATCTTCCTGCGGTGCTGGCGGCATTCCGCTGCGAGTTCTTCCGTGCGGAGCATGCCGCACGCTGCGAGAAGCACCTCTCCTCGGTGGAGCGGGGCGCGGCCTGCAAGCGGCTCTGCATGTACCTGCGCTGGATGGTGCGGCACGACGACCGGGGCGTGGACTTCGGCGAGTGGCGCGGCATTCCGATGTCGGCGCTCCGGCTGCCGCTCGACGTGCATGCCGCGGCCGTGGGCCGCGCCCTGGGGCTGCTTCGGCGGCGCCGGAACGACTGGCGCGCCGTGGAGGAGGTCACGGCCGCACTGCGTGCGTTCGACCCCCGCGACCCCGTGCGCTACGACTATGCGCTCTTCGGCGCGGGAATCGACGGTTATCTGAATTGAGCCTATGTTCCGTTTCAAACAGTTTGCGATCGAACAGGAGCGCACCCCGATGAAGGTGGGAACCGACGGCGTGTTGCTCGGTGCCTGGGCCTCCGTCGCGCCCCATGCCGCGCGCATCCTCGACATCGGCACCGGCACCGGCGTGATCGCCCTCATGCTGGCGCAGCGTGCGCCCCGAGCCCGCATCACGGGCATCGACATCGGCGACGTCGCCGAGGCCCGCGCGAACGCCGACGCTTCGCCCTGGGCCGACCGGGTGGAGATGATCCGCTGCCCGGTGCAGGAGTTCCGCCCCGCGGAGCGCTTCGACCTGATCGTGTCGAATCCTCCCTATTTCGTCGATTCGCTCCGTTCGCCCGATGCGGGGCGTGCGCTTGCGCGTCATGCCTCCGAGCTGCCGTTCGCCGCGCTGCACGATGCCGCTGTGCGGCTGCTGGCTTCGGGCGGCCGCTTCTGCCTGGTGCTTCCCGTGGCCGAGACGGCGCTTTTCGATGCCGTGTGCCGCGGGCTGTGGCCCGTGCGCCGCACCGAGGTGCGCTCCACGCCCCGGCGCGGCGTGCGCCGCGTGCTCACCGAGTACGCTGCCGTGCCGGCCCCCGAACCCCGGCCCGACACGCTCACGATCGGCACCGGAGCGCACGAGGAGTTCACGGAGGAATACCGTGCGCTGACCCGCGATTTTTACCTCAAATTTTGACGAAACGGCAAAAACGTTTATTTTTGCCCTTACGATTAAAAAATTCCGATTGAGATGAAACGAATGTTCCTGGCATGCGCTTTCGTGTGTGCGGCTGCGGCCGCCGCGGCGCAGAATCCGTACATGGCCCGCACGGGCGTTTACGAGGAGGAGGGCCGTCTGGTCGTGGCCGATCCGCGTTCGGTGCTCGCCGTCGATCTGACGGCCGAGGAGGAGACCGTGCTGTGCGGCCCCTATGCCCGTTACGCCCAGAAGTTCCTCGGGGTGCGTGCGCCGCTGACCGACAAGAGCGTGTGGACGCTGACGGGGGCCGCGATCGCCCTGGCGGAGTCCGCCGCAGGGGAGGGGACGGCGTGCCCTGCCGCGGAGCAGTCCCGTAAGGTGTGCTCGCACAGCCGCTCGGACGAGGGCTTCGCGCGCATCCAGCCCGACAAGACCGATCTGGCGACCCTTCCGCTGGAGGAGGCCGCGCGTCAGGCCGCCGCAACGATCTTCTCGCTGCGCCGCCATCGCATGGAGCTCATCACGGGCGAGGCCGGCGAGCAGGTGTTCGGTGCGGGCCTCGGTGCCGCGCTGGCCGAGATCGAGCGGCTCGAACAGGAGTACCTGGAGCTCTTCCTGGGCAAGCGTACGGTCGCGGTGCGCACGGTGCGCTGCCTGGTGAATCCGCAGGAGGGCAAGAAACAGTACATCGTCTGCCGCTTCAGCCCCGAGGCGGGCGTGGTGCCGGCCAACGACCTCTCGGGCGAAATGGTGTCGTTGCAGATCGAACCTTCGGGCGATACGGCGTGTCCGTTCGAGGCCACGCGACGCGAATCGCAGACGGCGGCTTTCCGCATCGCCGATCCGTCGGAGTGCACCGTAGCCTATGGCAGCAGCGTGCTGGCGCGTGCCGTGCTTCCGCTCTACGAGTTCGGCCGCACCGTCGAAATCGCCGTTCCCCGCAGACGATAGGATGGAACACACACCGAGAATGATCCGGTTGCTCGACGCCCTGCGCCGCGAAAGAAACGGCGACGCAGCGGCGTCGATGCGTTATTACGGGGTCCGCTACGGCCTCAACTACGGCGTGAGCCTGCCCGCGGTGCGGGCGCTGGCCCGGGCCGAGGGCACCGATCCTGCGTTCGCTGGCTACCTTTTCGCGCAGGATGTGCGCGAGCTGAAGATCGCGGCGCTGTGGATCGCCGATCCCGGGGCACTCGATGCGGCCGGGGCGGAGCGTTGGGCGGCGGGACTGGTCAATTCGGAACTCGCGGCCGAGGCGGCTCTGGCGCTGCTGTCCCGTGTCGATGATTTCGGGCCCCTCTTCGCTGCGTGGACGGCGGCGGAGCGCCCGTGGCCGGTGCAGTATGCCGCGCTGCTCGGCGCAGCGCGCAATGCCGGACGCCGCACGGCATGGCTCGACGCCGCGGCGGATGTCGTGCGGCGCAATCCCGAAAACGGGTTGCTGGCCGATGCGGCCGTGGCTTTCCTGGCGGCCGTGGCGGAGTGTCCTCAGGGGCGCGATGCCGTGGTGCGCACGGTCGCGGCGCTCGGCGACTCGGCTGCGGCGGAGCATGTGCGTGAGGAGCTTGCGTGGCGGCTCGCGGAGTGAATGTTCCTGCCGCGGCGGTTACGGGCCGCGGAGTTGCCGAACAGCCTGACGCCGCCCCACGGGGCGGCGTCAGGCTGTTCGCGGAAATGTGCGCTTCGCGAGGGCCGGAACGGGTCGGTTGCCGGCGTGCGGAGCCGGGCAAGAGTGTCGCGGCGTCGGGCTCAGCGGGCCTCGGACCGCACGCGCTGTTCGACCTGTTCGAATATCCTTACCAGGCAGTCGTAATCCATGGCGCCGCTGCCGCGCCATAGGATTTCGCCCCGGCGGAAGAAGATCAGCGTGGGGACCGCGGCCACGCCGTAGCGTGCGACGACGGCGGCGTCCTCGGGCGAGTCGATGTCGATTTTCACCACTTCGGCACGGCCGTTCATCCGTTCCCGGAAGCGGTCGATTACGGGGTGCATGGCGCGGCAGGGGCCGCACCATACGGCGAAAAAGTCTACGAGCGTGATGGCGTCGCGCCAGATCAGTTTGTCGAAATCTTTCATGGTCTTGTGTTTATGATTAGGCGGCCGGATCCTTGAATCCGCCGGGTAACGGTGTCCTGTAAGGCGTATGCGGCACTACGAGCCTCGGGTGCGGCGTGCGGAGGCGCCGGCTCAGGAGTTCACCTCCACCCAGCTCATTTCGGTGCGGGCGGTGCGGGCGAGCTCTTTTTCGGCATACTCCACGGTGCGTTTCAGACCCTCCAGCAGCGGGGTGCCGGGGGACCAGTCGAGTTCGCGGCGCGCCGCGGTCAGGTCGGGCATCCGGCGCCGCGGGTCGTCGGTGCGGGCCTGGGTGTGCACGATGCGCGACTTGCTGGCCGTGAGGTCGATGATTTTCTCGGCGAGGGCTCGGAGCGAGATTTCGTGCTCGCTGCCCAGATCGACCGTGCGCACCTGCTCCGAGGGTGCGGTGCGCATGAGGCGCACGAGGCCGTCGGCCACGTCGCCCACCCAGCAGAAGGTGCGCGTCTGCTCGCCGCTGCCGTAGATCGTCAGGTCGCGGTTGCGCAGCGCGGCGACGATCATCTTCATCGCCACGCGCTGGTCGTCGAGGTCGGCGCCCGGACCATAGGTGTTGAATATGCGGGCGATGCGCGAATCCACGCCGTACTCGGCGCGGTAGGCCCTGTGGAATGCCTCGGCCGCACGCTTCGCCTCGGCCAGCATGTAGCGGCCGGTGTTGCGGAGGTGCTCCTCGGCGGAGGGTTCGCGGCCCCGCGAGCCGTAGACGCACGACGAGGAGCCGTAGACCACGCGCGCCCGCTCGTTGCGTGCCGCTTCGAGCGTATTGACCGTGCCCTGCACGTTCATGCGGAGCGTCTCCACGGGCAGTATGCGGTCGTAGCGCAGGCGCGAGGGCGCCGCGAGGTTGTATATTTCGTCGCACCGTATGGCGAAACCCTGGGCTATGTTGTGCTGCACGTAGCGGAACGCGTCGTGCGAGCGCACGTCGGCCAGCAGCGGCGAGTCGGCCGCATCGCGTATGTCCACGCAGAATACTTCGTTGCCGTCGGCGAGCAGCTGCCGGCAGAGGTGCGTGCCGATGAGTCCGGCGCCGCCCAGTACCACGATTCTTTTTCCCATCCCGATTCTCTTTTTGGAACGGGAAATTGCAAGAACTATTCCATAAAGATCGCTTTCGGAAGCTGGTCGATCCGCTGAATGGGCACCACCTCGATGCCTTTGGCGCGCCGCACGTGGGGCGCGAGGTAGTCCGACACGACGATGCGGCGGAATCCGAGGCGCGCGGCCTCGCCGATGCGCTGCTCGCTGCGGGGCGCGGGCCGCACCTCGCCCGAGAGTCCCACCTCGGCCGCGCAGCAGACGCCGGGGGCGATCGGGCGGTCGAAGAACGACGATACCACGGCGGCCACCACGGCCAGGTCCAGTCCCGGGTCGGCCACGCGGAATCCGCCGGCGAAGTTCAGGAAGACATCTTTCTGGAACATCTTCATTCCGAGGCGTTTTTCGAGTACGGCCAGGAGCATGTTCATGCGGCGGGCGTCGTATCCCGTGGCGGAGCGCTGGGGTGTGCCGTAGGCCGCGCCCGAGACCAGCGCCTGCACCTCGATCAGGTAGGGGCGCACGCCGTCGGCCGCCGCACCCACCGAGATGCCGCTCAGGGGTTCGTCGTAGTGGGTGAGCAGGATTTCCGAGGGGTTGCCCACCTCGCGCAGGCCGCTTTCGAGCATCTCGAAGACGCCGATTTCGTACGTGGCGCCGAAACGGTTCTTGATGCCGCGCAGCAGGCGGTAGGTGTAGTTGCTGTCGCCCTCGAACTGGAGCACCACGTCCACGATGTGTTCGAGGATCTTCGGACCGGCGATCGTGCCGTCCTTGGTGATGTGGCCGATGATGAAGATCGACGTGCCGCTGCTCTTGGCGTACTTGAGCAGCGTGGCGGCGCACTCGCGGATTTGCGACACGCTGCCCGCCGAGGAGTCGATCAGGTCGGTGTAGATGGTCTGTATGGAGTCGATCACCACTAAGTCGGGCCGCAGCTCCCCGATCTGGGCCACGATGTTTTCGAGCAGCGTCTCGGGATAGATGAGGCATTCGTCGTTGCCGATGCCGATGCGTGCCGCGCGCATGCGGATCTGTTCGGCCGACTCCTCGCCCGAGACGTAGAGCGTCTTCAGTCCGTTGGCCGCCAGTGCGATTTGCAGCGAGAGGGTCGATTTGCCGATGCCCGGTTCGCCGCCCAGCAGCACGAGCGAGCCCGGCACGAGGCCGCCGCCCAGCACGCGGTTCACCTCCGCGTTGCCGAGGTCGATGCGCCGGTGGTCGCTCTCGCGGATGTCGCGCACGCGCTGCGGCCGCACCGCCGGGGTGCCGCCCGCGAGCTGCGCGGCGATCTGGCCGCCGCTCTCGCGGGCCACGACCTCCTCGGCGAAGGTGTTCCATTCGCCGCACGAAGGGCATTTGCCCAGCCATTTGGGGGCTTCGAAGCCGCAGTTGCGGCAGAAATATGCTTTTTTGACTTTGGCCATGTGTGGTTCGGTATTTCGAAGACCTTTCGGTTTGTCGGTCCCTTCGCTCTTTCGGTCTTTCGGTCTTTCGGTCTTTCGGTCCGCCGGTCCTCGGGTCTCCTGACTTCCGGTCCGCCGGTCCGCCGCAGGAGGCGCTTCACGACCTCCGGACCGCCGTTGCTGCGTCGTCGTCCGCCGCGCTGCCGTCCGCTGCACCCGGGCGGCGGAAATCAGGTGCTGCCGCGTCCGTGGCGGTCCGTCTTCCGGCTGTTTCGTGCCTGCGACCCCGCGCGTCTATCGGATGAAGAAGCGGTAGAGGTCGTTGCCGTTGGCATAGACCAGCAGCAGCAGGATGATCGCCAGCCCCACGTACTGCGCTCCTTCGAGGATGCGGTCGCTGACCTTGCGGCCCGTGACCATCTCCCAGAAGGTGAAGATCGCGTGGCCGCCGTCGAGGCCCGGTATGGGCAGGATGTTCATCACGGCCAGGATGATCGACAGGAAGGCGCACTTGAGCCAGAAATCCTGCCAGTCCCAGTGCGAGGGGAAGATGCTGCCGATGGCGATGAAGCCGCCCACCTCCTCGTACATCTTGGTCTTGGGCTGCACGATCAGCTTGAGCTGCTCCCAGTAGGAGGAGAGCATGGTGCCCGCACGGCGGAATCCCGCCGGTATCGCTTCGGCGAAGGTGTAGTCGCGCGTGCGCAGTTCGTAGGGATTGCGCCGCACGACGCCGATGCGGCCCTCGTCCGACACCGGAATGCGGATTCCGGTCAGCTGCTCGCCGTCGCGCATGACGGCTACGGTCACCGTGTCGCCCGCGTGTGCCGCG
>VSOO01000013.1:9648-17642 GCA_009774895.1 Alistipes sp.
CCGCGAGGTATTCGGCTTATTGCACGAAGCCGGCGCCGCGGCAGGCGTCGATGGCCGTGACCTCGGCGCCCGGGCGCAGGGCCGCGGCCCCGGGGGCCGTGATGCTGTCGATCAGAAAGGGCATGCGCAGCACGAACAGGTCCTTGTACTCCTGGCGCTGACGCATTGCGATCAGCCGTTCGAGCGGCAGCCGCAGGGTCGCCGTGCCGCCGTTGCGCGCCACAGTCACCGTGCGGTCCCCCTCGGTGACCACCAGGGCGTTGATGATCTCGTTGATGTTGTCCACCCGTTCGCCGTCGATGGTCAGGAAGCGGTCGCCGTCGCGGAATCCGAGTTCGTGGCCCGCCTCGCTGAAGTCGTAGCCCCAGCGGGCGTCGTCGTTCGAGAAGTACGACTCGCCCCAGGCCCAGCTCACGCCGCAGTAGATCGCGACGGCCAGCAGCACGTTCATCACCACGCCCGCGATCATCACCAGGAAGCGCTGCCACGCCGGCTTGGCCCGGAACTCGTCGGGACTGACGGGGCGTTTCATCTGCTCCTTGTCCATCGACTCGTCGATCATGCCGGCGATCTTCACGTAGCCGCCCAGGGGCAGCCAGCCGATGCCGTACTCGGTGCCGCCGCGTTTGAATTTGAAGAGCGAGAACCACGGGTCGAAGAAGATGTAGAACTTCTCGACGCGGATGCCGAAGATGCGGGCCATGATGAAGTGGCCGAATTCGTGGATGCCTACCAGCAGGGTGAAGGCCAGGAAGAGCTGTGCGATTTTGATCAGTATGTCCATCGGTTGTGTCGTCTTTTGCGTGGGGAGCGGCGTGCGCTCAGCATTTCAGGAATTCGCGGGCCAGCAGCCGGGCCTCGGCGTCGGCTGCGGCGTAGTCGTCGGGTGCGGGGTGCGGTGCGAACGCTGCGCGTTGCAGCGCCGCTTCGATCGTGCGCACGATGTCGGTCCAGCGGCACCGCCCGCCCAGAAAGGCCGCCACGGCCACCTCGTTGGCCCCGTTCATCGTGCAGGCCGCCGTGCCGCCGCGCCGCAGGCAGTCGTAGGCGATGTCGAGCGCCGGATATTTCGCGCGGTCCACCGCGGCGAAGGTGAGCTGGGGATGCCCCAGAATGTCGAACCGCTCGCCGGGGCGTTCGGCCCGTGCGGGGTAGAAGAGCGCGTGGCTGATCGGGATGCGCATGTCGGCCGACCCGAGCTGCGCCTTGACCGCGCCGTCCTCGAATTCGACCATCGAGTGCACGATCGACTGCGGGTGCAGCACCACGTCGATCCGTTCGGCGGGCATGTCGAAGAGCCAGCGGGCCTCGATGACTTCGAAACCCTTGTTCACGAGCGTCGAGGAGTCGATGGTGATCTTGGCGCCCATCGACCACTGGGGATGGCGCAGCGCCTGTTCCGGCGTGACGTCGGCGAGCGCCTCGCGCGGTACGTCGCGCAGCGAGCCGCCCGAGCAGGTGACGATGAGCCGCCGCGGTGCCGAGCGTTCGCCCGCGAGGCACTGGAATATGGCCGAATGCTCCGAGTCGATCGGCAGGATCGGAGCCCGGTGTTCGGCCGCCACGCGCATGACGTATTCGCCGCCCACCACGAGCGACTCCTTGTTGGCCAGGGCCAGTTTCTTGCCGGCGCCGAGCGCCGCGATCGTGGGGGCGAGGCCCGCATAGCCCACCAGGGCATTGACCACGACCTCGGTGCCGCCGGCCGCCGCGACCTGGGCCACGGCCTCCTCGCCGGCGTAGACCTTGGTGTCGGTGTCGGCCAGCGCGTCGCGCAGCGGGGCATAGCAGTTCTTGTCGGCGATGACGACCGCGTCGGCATCGAATTCGCGGGCCTGCTGCGCGAGCAGCTCCCAGCGGCGGCCCGCCGTGAGGATGCGGGCTTCGAAGAGTTCGGGATTCTCGCGCACGATGTCGAGCGTCTGCACGCCGATCGAGCCCGTGGAACCCAGTATGGCAAGTCGTTGTCTCATGTCAGAATACGATGTAACCCTCCGGATCGACGGGTTTGCCGTCGTTCCACAGTTCGAATCCGAAGAGCCGCAGCTCCGAGCCGTCGCCTCCGCCCGCGGCGTAGCCGATCACTTCGCCCGCGCGCACGGTCTGTCCCGCCGTGACGAGCGACTGCGAGAGGTTGCGGTATACCGAAAGCAGGTTGCCCGGGTGCTGCACCTCGACGATCCAGCCCGTGTCGGGCGTCCAGAGGCTCAGCACGACGGTGCCGTTGCCGATGGCCGCCACGCCCGTGCCCTCCGTCGCGGCGATGCGCACGCCGAGGCTGCCGCTGCGTATGTCGAAACGTTCGGTGAGAATGCCCTCGGCGGGCGTCATCATCTCGATCGCCTCGCGCACCTCGCGGCGCGTGGCCGGGCGTCCCGTCAGCGCATAGGGGCCGTCGCCCTCCATCTGCGAGCGCAGCAGCGAGTCGGCGCGCGAGGGCGCCGCGAGGCTCTTGTCCACGCGGGTGCTGTCGTGCGCCTCCACGGTGCGTACCACGGGGTTCTTGCCCTCCATGATGAGGGCGATGTGCTCGTTGTAGAGCATCATTTCGTTCATCGCGCGCTCCATCGAGTCAAGCCGCAGCACGTTGCGCACGAGGTTGTCGCGCGAGCGTTCGGCCTGCGTGCGGTAGCCGGGCAGGAATTCGAGCACGGGGGTATAGGCCGTGAGCACCAGCAGCACGAGGAAGAGCAGCAGGGCGAACGATACGAAAGCGGCGAAAATGCCTGCGGGCGAGATGTGGATGTGCCACTCCTCGCTGCCGTCGGCGGCGTCGCGCAGACTGAGCCGCCGCTTGCGCAGCGCCTCGTCCCAGCGGTCGGATAGGGATTTGCGGAGTTTCATCGGCAGTGAATTCGAAATCGCACAAAGGTAACGATTTTATGGGGAAAAACCTTGCGGCCCGCAGTGAAAATTTTTACCTTTGTCGCGGCTTTATTACTATTAAAAACGATCCTGAAACATATGGAAAAACCGACTTTACTGGTGCTTGCCGCCGGCATGGGTTCGCGCTACGGCTCGCTCAAGCAGATGGACGGCGTGGGCCCCAACAACGAGGCCATCATCGACTATTCGGTCTACGACGCCGTGCGCGCCGGCTTCGGCAAGGTGGTATTCGTCATACGCCACGCCTTCGAGCGCGAGTTCCGCGAGGTCTTCTCGCCCGGGCGCTTCGGCGGCCGCATCGAGGTGGACTACGTCTACCAGGAGCTGGACATGCTGCCCGAAGGCTTCGCGCAGCCCGAGGGGCGCGTGAAGCCGTGGGGCACGAACCACGCCGTGATGATGGCCGCGGGGCGGATCGACGGTCCGTTCGCCGTAATCAACGCCGACGACTTCTACGGCGCCGAGGCCTACCGCACCATCGGGGACTTCCTGCGCACGCTCGGCGGCAGCCGGGGCAGCTACTGCATGGTGGCTTACGACCTGGACAAGACGCTTTCCGAGAACGGCACCGTGTCGCGCGGCGTGTGCGGCGTCGATGCCGCGGGCTGCCTCGCCGGCATGGTGGAGCGCACGCAGATCGAGCGCATGCCCGACGGCCGCATCCTCTTCCACGACGGCGGTGCGGACGAGGAGCTGGCGCCCGACACCCCCGTGTCGATGAACCTCTTCGGTTTCACGCCCGACTATTTCAACCGTTCCGAGGAGTACTTCAAGGTCTTCCTGCGCGAGCACGGCACCGAGCCGAAGGCCGAGTTCTACATCCCCACCATGGTCAATAAGCTCATCGCCGACGGCACCGCGACCATGCGCGTGCTGCGCTCGGGAGCCCAGTGGTACGGCGTGACCTACAAGGAGGACAAACCCCTGCTGGTGGAGGCCATTCGCCGCATGATCGCCGAGGGACGCTATCCCGAGAACCTTTGGGCCTGACCCGAAGCAGAATCCGTGCCGCGATGTCTTCCCCCAAGCGACCCATCGAACTGCTGGCCCCGGCCCGCGACTGCGAGGCGGTGGTCGCGGCCGTGGACTACGGCGCCGATGCCGTGTACATCGGCGGCGCCCGCTTCGGTGCGCGCCATGCCGCGGCCAACGATGCCGCGCAGATCGCGCGGGCCGTGGAGTACGCCCGCCGCTACGGCGTGCGGGTCTACGCCACGCTCAACACCCTGCTCCGCGACGACGAGCTGGAGGAGGCCGAGCGCCAGGCCCGCGAGCTGATCGGCGCGGGGGTCGATGCACTCATCGTGCAGGACATGGCGCTGCGGCGCATGAACCTGCCCGTGGAGCTGCACGCCTCGACCCAGGTGCACACCCTGACGCCCGGGCATGCGCAGTTTCTCGAACGCTGCGGCTTCGCGCGCGTGATTCTCGAACGGGCCATGTCGCTCGACGAGATCCGCGCGGTGTGCGCCGCCACGAGCGCCGAGGTCGAGTGCTTCGTGCACGGGGCCATCTGCGTGGGATACAGCGGCCGCTGCTTCCTTTCGCGCTCGATGGGTCCGCGCAGCGGCAACCGGGGCGAATGCGCCCAGCCCTGCCGCCTGGCGTGGGACCTCACCGACGGCCGGGGCCGCACGTACCTCGCGGGCAAGCACCTGCTGTCGCTGCGCGACATGAACCTTTCGGCCCGCCTGGGCGAGCTGATGGATGCGGGCGTCTCCTCGTTCAAGATCGAGGGGCGCCTCAAGGAGATCGGTTACATCCGCAACGTGGTCGCCTGGTACCGGCGGGCCGTGGACGAGGCGCTGGCCTCGCGTCCGGAGCTGTGCCGCGCCTCGGTGGGGCGGAGCGTGCCCGACTTCGCGCCCGATCCGTCCAAGAGCTTCACGCGCGGCGAGTCGGAGTACTATTTCGACGGACGCCGTGCGGGCGTCGCGTCGTTCGACACGCCCAAGGCCGTGGGCGAATACGTAGGCCGTGTGGCGTCGGTCGGCGCGCGCGACTTCGTGCTCGACCGCCCCGCGGATCTGGCGCCGGGCGACGGCATCTGCTTCGGCGGCGCGGGCACCAATGTCAATGCGGCGGAGGGCCGCCGCGTCGTGCCCAACCGCATGGAGGGCGTCGTGCCGGGGGCGGAGGTATACCGCAACTACGACCACCGCTTCAGCCAGCAGGTGGCCCGCAGCCGCACGCGGCGCACGATCGGTGTGCGTGCGGAGTTCGCCGTGGAGGCCGGCCGCGCCGCGGTGCGCTACGTCGATTGCGAGGGCCTCGCGGCCGAGGCGTCGTGCGGCGGCGATTTCGCGCCGGCACGCGATGCGGCGAAGATGGAGGCCACGCTGCGCGAGCAGCTGTCGCGCAGCGGCGATACGATCTTCCGCGTGGAGGAGGTCGCCGGTACGGGGGCGGAGCGTTTCGTGCCCGTGTCGGTGCTTGCGGCGCTGCGCCGCGAGGGGCTGGAGCGCCTGGCGGCGCTGCGTGCGTCCCGCGTGCCGGAGCACCGCATCCTGCCCGAGGACCCTGCCGCACGCTATCCCGGTGTGCGCCTCACGGAGGCGGATAACGTGACCAACCGCCTGGCGGAGGCCTTCTACCGCGACCACGGCGTGACGGAGATCGAGCCGCCGCTGGAGCTGGCGCGCGAAACGACGGGCCGTTGCGTCATGCGCACGGCCTACTGCCTGCGCCGCGAACTGGGCGAGTGCTTGAAGCGGAATCCGCGACTCGCGGGGGAGCTGTGGCTCGAACGGGATCGCTTCCGCTACCGCCTGGAGTTCGACTGCGCGCGGTGCGAAATGTGTCTTATCGACGAAAAGGAGAGTATATGCAGGAACTGCTGATGCCGCGTTTCGCGGATTATGAATTGATCGACACGGGAGACTTCGAGAAGCTGGAGCGTTTCGGAGCCTATATCACGCGGCGTCCCGAGCCGCAGGCCGTGTGGCGGCGGTCGCTGCCCGAAGAGGAGTGGCGGCGCCTGGCCGACGCGTCGTTCCTGCGCGACGGCCGGAGCGAGGAGCGGGGCGAGTGGCACCTGCGCCGCGGCGTGGCCGACCGCTGGACGATCGACTATGCATACAGGGGAATGTCGCTGCGCATGCGCCTGGGCTTCACCTCGTTCAAACACGTGGGAATCTTCCCCGAGCAGGCCGCCAACTGGGAGTTCATCTACGACCGCTGTGCGGCGCTCGCCGCAAAGGGGGGCGCGCGCTCCGGCGACGCGGAGCGCGGCGGTGCGGCCGGTGAGTCGCCCCGCGTGCTCAACCTCTTCGCCTACACGGGAGGGGCGACGCTCGCGGCGCGGGCTGCGGGCGCCGATGTCACGCATGTCGATTCGGTGAAGCCCGTGGTGTCGTGGGCCGGTGAGAACATGACGCTCAGCGGATTGGGCGGCGTGCGCTGGATCGTGGAGGACGCGTTGCGCTTCGTGCGCCGCGAGGTGCGGCGCGGGCGCCGATACCGCGGCATCATGCTCGATCCGCCGGCATACGGACGCGGTGCGAACGGCGAGAAGTGGGTGCTGGAGGACAACCTTTGCGAGATGCTCGAATGCTGCGCGCAGCTGCTCGAACCCGAGGACTCCTTCCTCGTGCTCAACCTCTACTCCATGGGGCTCTCCTCGACGCTGGCCCGCACGGCCGTGCACCAGGCTTTCGGCGCTCCGGCGGGCGAGCAGTGGGGCGAGCTCTGCTTCGAGGACCGCGCCGGCAAACAGCTGCCGCTGGGCACCTATTACCGCATGATGCGGTAGCGCGTCCGCTGCGAAGATGCGGCCGGCATCCCCATCGTGGGATGCCGGCCTTTTTCGTCGGGCCGCATACGTCACCCGACCAGGCGGCGCAGGCTGCGGACGTAGTGTCCGACATCGGTCAGGGGGTTGCGGGCCAGTCCGGAGGCTTCGGCGGCCCGGGCCACGGCGGGCGCCACGTGCCAGAGCAGGCGCCGGTCGAGGGCCTTGGGGATGAGGTATTCGGGGCCGAAGGCGAGCGACGGCAGCCCGTAGGCGTCGAGCACGGCATCGGGCACGGACATGCGGGCCAGGTCGGCGATGGCGCGTGCGGCGGCCAGCTTCATGGCGTCGTCGATGGCCGTGGCCCGCACGTCGAGCGCTCCGCGGAACAGGAAGGGGAAGCAGAGCGCGTTGTTCACCTGGTTGGGGTCGTTCGAACGCCCCGTGGCGACGAGGGCGTCGGGACGTGCCGCCACGGCTTCGGCGTAGGGGATCTCCGGCACGGGGTTGGCCAGAGCCAGGACGATGGGTGCGGGCGCCATCGTGCGGAGCATGTCGGGCGTGAGCACGCCGCCGCGCGAGACGCCGAGAAAGAGGTCGGCGCCGACGATCGCTTCGCCGAGCGTGTCGTAGGGTTCGCGCGTGGCGAACTCGCGCTTGACGTCGTTCAGGTCGGTGCGGCGCACGGAGATCACGCCCCGGCTGTCGCACAGCACGAGGTGTTCGCGCCGGATGCCGAGCGCCAGCAGCAGCCGCACCGAGGCGATGGCCGCGGCTCCGGCGCCGCTGACGACCGTGCGCAGCGTCTCGATGCGCTTGCCGTTGAGGTGCAGCGCGTTGATGACCGCTGCGGCCACGATGACCGCCGTGCCGTGCTGGTCGTCGTGCATGACCGGGATCGGGAGCTTCGCGTTCAGGCGCCGCTCGATTTCGAAACACTCGGGGGCCTTGATGTCTTCAAGGTTCACGGCGCCGAACGTGGGGGCCAGCCGGCACACCGTCTCGACGAAGGCCTCCGGATCGCGGGCGTCGAGTTCGAGATCGAAGGCGTCGATGCCGGCCATGAGCTTGAAGAGCATGCATTTGCCCTCCATGACGGGTTTGGCCGCTTCGGGTCCGATGTCTCCCAGGCCCAGTACGGCCGAGCCGTCGGTGACGACGGCCACCAGGTTGCCGCGGCCGGTGTAGTCGTAGCTCGATGCGGGGTCGCGTGCGATTTCGAGACACGGGGCCGCCACGCCCGGCGAGTAGGCCAGCGCGAGGTCGTGCTGCGTGGCGTGGGGCTTGGTGGGTACGACGGCTATGTTTCCGGGGCGGGTGCCGCCGTGGTACTCCAGGGCCCGGCGGTACAGTTCTTTTTCCATGATGCTTCTCCGTT
>VSOO01000130.1 GCA_009774895.1 Alistipes sp.
GCATCAGCCACATCACGGGCGGCGGTTTCGACGAGAACATCCCCCGCATCCTGCGCGAGGGCCAGGGCATCGCCATCGAGGAGGGCTCGTGGGAGATTCTTCCCGTGTTCCGCTTCCTCGAAAAGTACGGCAAGGTGTCGCACCGCGAGATGTTCAACATCTTCAACATGGGTATCGGCATGGTCATCGCGCTCGACGCGTCGGAGGCGCAGCGTGCCATCGACCTGCTCGCGGCACAGGGCGAACGTGCTTCGGTCATCGGCCGTGTAACCGCCGAAGAGGGCGTCGTGATCGCATGAGCATGAAGCGTATCGCGGTTTTTGCCAGCGGCAACGGCTCGAACTTCGAGGCCATCGCCGCGGCGGGCGAGCGGGGCGAGATCCCGGCACGCATCGTCCTTGCGGTGTGCGACAAACCCGAGGCTCGCGTCGTGGAGCGCGCCGCGAACCACGGCGTCGAGTGCTTCGTGTTCCGTCCGAAAGAGTACGGTTCGAAGGCTGACTACGAGCGCGAAATCGTGCGGCGGCTCGATGCCGCGCAGGTCGATCTGGTCTGCCTCGCGGGCTACATGCGTCTCTGCGGCGAGGAGCTGCTGGGCGCCTACGGGGGCCGGATCATCAACATCCACCCCGCGCTGCTGCCCGCATTCAAGGGGGCGCACGCCATCCGCGACGCCTTCGAATACGGCGTGAAGGTCTACGGCGTGACGATCCACGGCGTGGATGCCTCGCTCGACGGCGGGCCGATCATCGCCCAGCGGGCTTTCGCCTACGAGGGCCGCGACCTCGACGAGCTGGAGGCGATGGTGCATGCGGTGGAACATCCGCTTTATATCGAAACGATCGGAAAATTGTTAAAAGAAGAATAGAACATACTGTATATGCGAGCATTGATAAGCGTCAGCGACAAGACGGGCGTAGTGGACTTCGCCCGCGAGCTGCGGAGCCTCGGCTGGGAGGTGATCGCCACGGGCGGTACGATGAAACTTTTGCGCGACAGCGGCGTGGAGACGCTGAACATCAGCGACGTCACCGGATTTCCGGAGATTTGCGACGGCCGCGTGAAGACGCTGCACCCCGCGGTGCACGGCGGCCTGCTGGCCCGCCGTGACGATCCGTCCCACGTGCAGGCGCTGCGCGACAACGGCATCGCGTACATCGACCTGGTGTGCGTGAACCTCTACCCGTTCCGCCAGACCATCGCCAAACCCGGAGTGCAGATGGAGGAGGCCATCGAGAACATCGACATCGGCGGTCCTTCGATGCTGCGCAGTGCGGCGAAAAACTGGGCCGACGTCACGGTGGTGTGCGATCCCGTGGACTATGCGGGCATCGTGGCCGAGCTGCGTGCGGACGGCGCCACCAAGCGCGAAACGCGCCTGCGCCTCTCGGCCAAGGCCTATACCCACACGGCGGAGTACGACGCCATGATCGCGACCTACATGCGTGCGCAGGCGGGGCTCAATGAGAAGCTTTTTCTCGAATTCGACCTCGTGCAGTCGCTGCGCTACGGCGAGAACCCCCATCAGTCGGCCAAGTTCTACCGTGAGGGCTGCGAGGCGAACTACTCGCTTGCCTTCGCCCGCCAGCTCAACGGCAAGGAGCTGTCGTACAACAACATCCAGGATGCCAACGCGGCGCTCGACATCGTGCGCGAGTTCGACGAGCCGTTCTGCGTGGGTCTGAAACACATGAATCCGTGCGGTGCGGCCACGGGCCGCGATGCCGCGGAGGCGTGGGCCAAGGCCTACGAGGCCGACAAGGTGTCGATCTTCGGCGGCATCGTGGCGCTGAACCGTCCCGTGACGCGTGAGGTGGCCGAGGCCATGAAGCCCGTGTTCCTCGAAATCGTCATGGCGCCGGCCTTCGAGCCGGAGGCGCTGGAGGTGCTTCGCACGAAGAAGAACCTCCGCCTGCTGGAGGTCGGGATGGAACGCACGGAGGAGCGTCCCAAGCGCTATGTGGGCGTGAACGGCGGTCTGCTGGTGCAGGATGCCGACGTGACGACCAGGAGCGTTACGGCCGACATGTGCGTCACGGAGCGCAAGCCCGCGGCGGAGCAGCTGGCCGACCTCGATTTCGGCTGGCGGATCGTCAAGCACGTGAAGTCGAACGCCATCGTGGCCGTGAAGGACGGCCGCACGCTCGGTGTGGGTGCCGGTCAGATGAACCGTATCGGCTCGGCCGCCATCGCGCTGCGCCAGGCGCGCGAGGCGGGTGCCGCCGAGGGCATCGTCCTCGCTTCGGACGGCTTCTTCCCCTTCGACGACTGCGTGACGCTGGCCGCCGAGTACGGCGTGACGGCGATCGTGCAGCCCGGCGGCTCGGTGCGCGACGAGGATTCGGTGCGCAAGGCCAATGAGAAGGGCATCGCCATGATGTTCACGGGCGAGCGCCATTTCAAACATTGATACGTTCCGGGACCGCCTGCGCGCGGTCCCGGAATTTTCTGTTTCCGGGCCGGCGGCGCTTAGGAACGGCCGTGCGTTTCGGGAATCCGGCGGCGGTTGTGAACGGCTGCCGAAACGAAAGATCCGGCTGCGGAAACGCGGGCTGGTGACCGCTGAAACGGCACACCGGCTCCGGACCACCAATGCCGCGGAGCGGCATGAAGCCCCTGCCTGAGGCGGGGGTTTGGGGGTGGGTCGGAGACAGCATACGCGGCCTATGGCCGCGCATGGCGGCCGTGCGCTTCGGGAATCCGGCGGCGGTTGTGAACGGCTGCCGAAACGAAAGATTTGATATTATGAAAGTATTGGTTATAGGCGGCGGAGGCCGCGAACATGCGATCGTGGACGCGTTGTCGCGTTCGGCGCAGGTCGAAAAGATTTTTTGTGCTCCGGGCAATGCCGGCATCGCGCGGCAGGCGGAGTGCGTGGCGATTCGCGAAACCGAGACGGAGCGCCTGCGCGACTTCGCGGCCGCCGAGGGCGTGGAACTTACGGTGGTGGGTCCCGAGGCGGCGCTGGCGGCGGGCGTGGTCGATGTGTTCCGTGCCGCGGGGCTGCGGATTTTCGGTCCCACGAAGGCTGCCGCACGCATCGAGTCGAGCAAGGAGTTCGCCAAGGAGCTGATGCTCCGTTACGGCATCCCGACCGCGGGATTCCGGGCTTTCTCGGACTATGCCGAGGCTGCGGAGTACGTGCGTTCGCGTCCGCTTCCGGCCGTGCTCAAGTACGACGGCCTTGCCGCCGGCAAGGGCGTGGTGATCGCCGCGACGCACGAGGAGGCCGACGCGGCGCTGCGCGATATGCTGCTGGACGACAAGTTCGGCGCGGGCCGTGTGGTGGTGGAGGACTTCCTCACGGGCCCCGAGTTTTCGTTCATGTGCTTCGTCTCGGGCAGCAGGGTGGTGCCCATGGTGCTGGCCCAGGACCACAAACGTGCGTTCGACGGGGACGAAGGACCCAACACGGGCGGCATGGGCGCCTACTCGCCGCTGCCGTTCGTCACGCTGGAGGACGAGGCCTATGCCCTGCGTGAGGTCATGCAGCGCACGGCCGACGCGATGGTGGCCGAGGGGTGCCCGTTCACGGGCGTGCTCTACGGCGGTCTGATGAAGACGCCCCAGGGCATCAAGGTCATCGAGTTCAACGCCCGTTTCGGCGATCCGGAGACGGAGGTGGTGCTGCCCCGCCTGAAGAGCGACCTCTGCGAGGTGTTCTGCGCCGTGGCCGACGGCCGCGACGTGTGCGTGGAGTGGGACGAACGTGCGGCGCTCGGCATCGTGCTGGCGTCGGAGGGTTATCCGGGCGCATACGGCAAGGGCTTCCCGATCGGCGGCCTGGAGGGGCTGGACGGCGTGTACCACATGGGTACGAAGCGCGACGGTGACCGCATCGTCACCTCGGGCGGCCGCGTGCTCTTCGTCGTGGGCCGGGGTGCTACGCTGGCCGAGGCCCGTGCGGAGGCGCTGGCCCGGGTCGCGAAGATCGACTGCCCGAACCTCTTCCACCGCACCGACATCGGCCATTGCGCCCTCGACGACCGGCAGTAAACGGAGCCCGGAGATCGGGGCCCGGCAACCGGAACCCGGAATCCGGGGCCGCACGTTCGCACGGCTGCGCAAGCCGTGCTGCGGAGGTCCGACGGTGTGCGGCCGGCGGCGGCTTGCCGGGTTTTTGGGGCTGCGGATGCCGCTGCGGCGGGAACTTTGCGGTCGCGAGCGACCGGGAAATATGATTGCAACAGGAAATAACGCATATGATAATCAGTGGTAAGGATTTGTCGGCCCGCTTGAAGGCCGAGATGGCGACCCGGGTCGCCGCATACGAGAAGAAATACGGTCGTGCGCCGCAACTGACGGTCGTGCTGGTGGGCGAGGACCCCGGCAGCGTCTCCTACGTCACGGGCAAGGCCAAGGCGTGCGAAGCGGTGGGC
>VSOO01000131.1 GCA_009774895.1 Alistipes sp.
GTCCCGAAAGGCGTACCCCCGCTCGTCCGGCAGCAGCTCGTGCCAGATATGCTGCAAATCGGCATACAGCCTTTCGTACCCGCCGACTTTCACGACCCGGGGCGGCACCGTGATGTATGCGGAGACGACCTCCGTGTCGCAGCAATCGCCGTGCACGGCTGCGGCCAGAGCCGCAGGCAACGAACGGACGAACGCCTCCTCGGTCATGCCGAAACGGACATAGGCCGTGCAGTCGCGCGCACCGACATACCCTAATGCGCGATGGAAGCGCACGATGTCGTCGCGGAGCACCGAGTCGGCCTCCGTGAACGTACGGACCGCCGGGCGGCCGTCCGCAAGCAGCCCGAGCCGTTCGGCGGAGCGGACCAGGCGGTCTGTCTGGGAACGGAGGGCGATCCGCCCGGGATCCAGCACAGGCACGTAGGACAGCGCCGCGAAGCCCGCGAAGACAGCCGCGCAGACCCACAGGTAGCGTCCGGCACGGCGGCTGAGAAAGAGCAGCAGCGCGGAAGTCATCAGCACGCCGCACAGCACGAGCCACACGCGCGACTCGGTAAGTCCGTATTCGCCGATGCGGCGGCAGACGCCGACCCAGAAAAGCACGAGCGAGGGCAGTGCGAAGAGGCTGAAGCGGTCGAAAAACCAGGCGAAGGGGCGCCGCACGAGCAGCTCCTGCAACGCCTTGACCGCAAAGGCGAAGATCGTGAATCCGAAGACCATGTAGGCCACGCCGCCGCGGGGCAGCTCCCACAGGACCGCGATGCGCAGGATGTAAAGCCACAGGATGCCGAGGTAGATCAGCAGTGCCGGGGTTACGATCCGGTTCAGCAGCACGTCGAGCAGCCGCGAACCCGTCACCTCGCCCCCGAGGCTGCGATCGACCGACGCAAGGAACAGCCACGGCGCCAACAGCAGGTGGCACGCGAGGGCGACATCGGCCCACACGTCGTAGGGCCAGTCGCCCGCGATGCGGAAGATGTAGACCGCCGAGAAGAGAATGACGCCGAAGAGCGCCTGCACGATGCCGGCGAGCAGCTCGGCCAGCACGGCCGAGCGCAGCCACACCACCCCGTCGTTCACGAAGCGGCGGTTATCCGCGGCGCAGCGCGCCAGCAGCGGCAGCAGCGGCGCCAGCACGAACGCCGTGACAAGGAACTGCGTCGTGGCGCACCACGCCTCCAGTCCGCTCCACAGCGTCAGCGGCACCAGCGGCGTCCAACACACCCGGTAGACCCTGCGCCAGGGCCCGCGGCCGCCGAAGACGCGGAGGGCCAGGGCCAGCAAAAAGAAGACCGGCACCGGCCCCAGCCGGGCCCAAAGTTCCGGCCCCCAGTCGAGAATGCACCCGGCACAACCGTAGAGGGCCAGCGCCAGCTCCACCGGATGCACACGCACCGTGCGCCCTGCGACGCCGGTCGCTTCCCGCAGCAAGCGGGCAATTCTGCTTTTCGATTCCATAACAAACCTGTTTTGCGGACCGCACCTGCGGACCGTGTTACTCCTTGTCCCGGGTCGGTTGCCGGGCGAACACCTCCTGCGGCCGACCCGCGCTGCGGAGCGCCGCCGGGCCGGACGCGCACTATTCCCCGCCGCAGGGCGTCTCAGCCTCGGGCAGCTCGTGTTCCGCTCCGGCCGCATCGAGCGTGCGGGCCGACTGGCGCCGCTTGACCGGCAGGCCGAGACGCCGCAGCCGCTCGCCCGAGCGGACGATGTTGTCGTTGCCGGTGCAGAGCCGTTTGTAGGCGTCGGCATAGGCGTCGCGCGCCTTGTCGAGCGAGAGCCCCACGTTTTCGAGCGAGGCGGTGAAGGCGACCAGCTGGTCGTAGAGCTTGGTGCCGTAGGTCACGATGTCGGCCGTATTCTTGTTCTGGGCGTTGCGTTTCCAAAGGTCGTCCACGAGCTTCAGCAGCGCGAAAAGGTTGGTGGGCGACGAGACGATGACCTTCTTGTCGTAGGCGTCGCTCCAGATCGAGGGGTCGCTCTGCAAGGCCGCCAGGAAAGCCGGCTCGTTGGGCACGAACATGATTACATAGTCCGGCGAGTCGAGCAGCCGCTGGTACTCCTTGCGCGCCAGCTCCGCGACATGCTGGCGCACCGAGGCCACGTGGGCCGCGAGGTGCCGGGCGCGTTCGGCCTCGGTGGCGGCGCCCGTGTAGTTCACGAAAGCCGTGAGCGAGACCTTCGAGTCGATCACGATGCGTTTCTGTTCGGGCAGACGCAGGATGACGTCGGGCCGCAGGTTGTTGCCCTCGGAGTCCTTGAGCGTGTGCTGCGTCTCGTAGTGCACGCCGCGGATGAGGTTCGAATTGTCGAGAATGGTCTCCAGAATCATCTCGCCCCAGTCGCCCTGCACTTTCGAGTTGCCCCGCAGCGCATCGGTCAGGTTGGCCGTCTCGGCGGTGATGCGGCGGTTCAGCTCCATGAGGTTGCGCAATTCGTTCTTCAGCGCGCCCCGCTGCTCGTTCTCGGCCGAATAGATGTGCTCGACCCGCTCGCGGAACGCCACGATGTTGTCCTTGAAAGGCTTCAGCAGGATGTCGAGCGCCTCGCGGTTGGTTTCGCGAAACGCGCGCGACTGCTCGCCCAGGATGTCGCCGGCCAGGTTGCGGAACTGCGCGCGCATGGCTTCGGCCGCCTCGGCGCGTTCGCTCTTCTCCGCCTCGGCACGCTCGCGCAGCGCCGCGAGCTGCGCCCGCACTTCGGCTTCGGCGATGCGCGCCTCGGTGCGCTCGGCCTGGAGGCGGCGGATCT
This sequence comes from Alistipes sp., assembly GCA_009774895.1. Classification (GTDB taxonomy): domain Bacteria; phylum Bacteroidota; class Bacteroidia; order Bacteroidales; family Rikenellaceae; genus Alistipes. The sequence goes on from VSOO01000131.1 coordinate 2,752, forward strand.
CCCCGTCGGCCGCAGCCCGCGCGGCCGCGGCCCGCGCGCGTGTTTCGACCACGGCGGCATGCGCCCGGCCGCACTCGGCCCTCAGGCGGAGGTTCTCCTCCTCGGCGGCGCTGCGGGCCGCCTCGGCGAACGCCGCAACACGCTGCCGGCGCAGAAGCTCCACACCGAGCAGCACGATGCTCAGCGCCATCGGAAGAACTATTGCAATGATGATTCCCGTATTCATACGCCAAAGATAGCAATTAGCCGAGTACAAAAGCAAATTTATTTGCGATTCTGCCGAGGCGGGAGCGGCTGCGGCGCAGCCGGAGCCCGAGGCGCCGAGTGCCGCGGACAATGATTCCGGGGGCTGCCGTGCCGTGCGCGAATGGCGTGCGGAGCGGGGCTCGCCGTGCGCCGCGGACGGCGGCTCAGGCGACGGCGCCCGACCGCCAGGCCGTGGGCGTGCATCCGGCCTGCCGTTTGAAGAAACGGACGAAATGGGCCGGGTGCTGGAATCCGAGCGCTTCGGCTACCTGCTTGATGCTGGTACCCGGGTCGGACATGAGCTCCTTGGCCGCACGGGTCATCCTGAGCTGAATGTACTCCTGGGCGGTCTTGCCGGTCTCGGACTTCACCAGGTCGCCGAAGTAGTTGGGCGACAGACACACCTTGTCGGCGAAATACTTCACCGTGGGGATTCCCAGCCGCGCGGCGGCACCCGTGTCGAGGTATTCGTCAAGCAGCTGTTCGAAGCGTCCCAGCGTGTCGTGATTCAGCTCCTCGCGCGTGACAAACTGCCGTTCGTAGAAGCGCATGCAGTAGTTGAGCAGCACCTCGATGTTCGACACGACGAGCGCCTTGGTGAAGCGATCGACGGGGTGCTGCAACTCGCGGGCGATCTTCTCCATGTAGTCCTGCACGACGATCCGCTCCTCGGACGACAGGTGCAGCGCTTCGTTGGAGGAGTAGGAGAAGAAGGTGTATTGCCTGATCTTCTGCCCCAGGGGCGTGCGATGAAGGAAGTCGGGATGGAACAGCAGTCCGATGCATTCGGGCGAGTGGCCTCCGGCGAGCGGATGTATGCCCACGGTCTGGCCCGGGGCGAAGCCGACCACCGTTTCGTCGTCGTAGTCGTAGCGCGTCTTGCCGTAGTCGATGACGCATCCGGCGGTCTTCTTCAGAAAGAGGGCGTAAAATCCGAAATGCATGCGGTACGGCTCGGTCTGCTCGGTGCGGTCGAAGCGGACGATGCCCACCATCGGATGGCGGGTCTCGAACCCGAAGTAACGGTTGTACAGTTCGATGGTGTCTGCTCTTACGGTCTCCATGGCGGGTGTCGTTCGGTGTGCGACTGCAAAGTAAGCGATTTTTCCGCTTCGCCGGAGGGCTCCGCGTGCGAAAAACGGAATCGGGGCAACTCCTTCCGGAAAAGGGGTAACCGGCCACTGCCGCGCATGCGCTACTTTTGCGGCAGGAACCCCGGACACCGCGCCGGCGTGCGACGTGAAACGCTCCCGCGGTGTCCCTAATAATAATACGTGAAACGATGAAAGCAACCCTCGCTACGGCCTTCGCGGCCGCATGGCTCGCGCTCGGCGCGACGGCCGCACCCTGCCTCTCCCCCGAAC
>VSOO01000132.1 GCA_009774895.1 Alistipes sp.
CCGCCTGCATACCGTCTGCGGGCCTGCCGTCAGAGACTCCAGTAACGGAGCGAACGGAATTTTCCGTGGTATATCGCCCCCAGGTCGGCGACGATGCCGTCCGGCGTCAGCAGGGTGCGGAACCAGGCCTCGTCGAACGCCCGGTAGGGGGTGTGTCCCACGGCCACTATCACCAGGTCGTAGGGCGGTTGCAGCTCCTCCGTCAGCTCTATTCCGTAGGTGTTGCATACTTCCTGCGCGTCGGCATACGGATCCGCGGCCTGGATGCGGAATCCCGCGCGCTCGAGGGCGCGGAACAGGTCGGCCGACTTCGTGTTGCGGCAGTCGGCCACATCCGCCTTGTAGGTCATTCCGAGCAGCAGTACGCGCGATCCGGAGGGGTGTTTGCCCTGTGCTGTCAGCGCCTGCGTCAGCTCGCGGGCGATGCGGCCGCTCGTCCGTTCGTTGATCGTGCGGCTCGCGCGCATGACGGGGAGTTCCACCCCCGCCTCTTCGGCCCTGGCCAGCAGGTAGTAGGGGTCCACGCCGATGCAGTGGCCGCCGACCAGCCCCGGGCGGTAGTGTCCGAAGTTCCATTTGGTCGCGGCCGTCCGGAGCACCTCCGTCGTGTCGATTCCCAGCCGTGCGAAGAGCTCCGAGCATTCGTTCATTAGGGCGATGTTCACGTCGCGCTGGATGTTCTCCAGGATTTTCGCCGCTTCGGCCACCCGTATGGCGGAGGCCCGGAAGATTCCCGCCTCGACCGCCGCCGCGTACACGCGGGCTATGGCGTCGAGCGCCTCCGCGTCGCAGCCCGACACGACCTTCACCGTGCCGGCGAGCGTGTGCTCCTCGTCGCCGGGGTTGATCCGTTCGGGGGAGTAGCCGACCTTGAAGTCGCGGCCCGCCCTGAGGCCCGAAACCGCTTCGAGCAGCGGGATGCAGCGCTCCTCGGTGCATCCGGGCCATACCGTGGATTCGTAAACCACGCAGTCGCCGGGGGAGAGGTGGCGGGCGATCGAGCGCGTGGCCGCGAGCAGCGCCCCGATGTCGGGCCGGTGCGCCTCATCCACGGGCGTGGGAACCGTCACGATGTAGAACGAGGCTTCCGACAGGCGGCTTTCGTCGTCCGTGAACAGGATGTCGCACCCCTCGAACGCCTCGCGGGGCAGAAGTCCCGCGGGGTCGATGGCCGAGCGCAGCTTCGCGATGCGGCGCGCGTCGATGTCGTATCCCGTCACGCGGTATCCGCGTGCGAAGCGGAGCGCCAGCGGCAGCCCCGCGTATCCCAGTCCAAGCACGGCCAGCGATCGCTCGCGCCGCGCCAGGCGACCGTGTATCCGGTCACTCCATGCAATGCACTCCATTTTCGTCGAGCAGGTATTTCTCTCCCGATTCAGGACACACGGCCGTGCCCGCGGCGTCGAATTCGAGGCGGTGGCCGCAGCGGCTCATCCAGCCGATGCGTCGTGCGGGCGCGCCTGCGACCAGGGCGTAGGGCGGCACGGGCTTCGTGACCACGGCACCCGCGCCGACGAAGGCGTATTCGCCGATCTCGGTGCCGCATACGATCGTGGCGTTCGCCCCGACGGTCGCACCGCGCCGCACCACGGTGGCGAGGTATTGCGACCTGCGCGGCACGGCGCTGCGCGGGTTGCGCACGTTGGTGAACACGCACGAGGGGCCGAGGAACACGTCGTCCTCGCACACGACGCCCGTGTAGACCGAAACGTTGTTCTGTATCTTTACGTTGCGTCCGAGCTTCACGCCCGACGCGATCATCACGTTCTGTCCCAGGTTGCAGCCGGGGCCCAGCTCCGCGCCCGGCATGATGTGGCAGAAGTGCCAGATCTTCGTGCCGGGGCCGATCGCGGCGCCCTCATCGACTACGGCCGTGGGGTGGACGAAGAACTCCGCCTCGGGGTCAGGGGTTGTCATGGAAGTATCGTTCGATTTCATCGGTTATCGTTTCTTGCTGATCCGCTGTGAGACAGGGGTGCATGGGCAGCGACAGCACGCACTCCGGCAGCAGGCGTGCCGCCTGCATCCGGCTGTCGCACAGACAGGGCATGTGTTGCGCCGCCGGCTGCCCGAAGAGCGGCAGCGGGTAGTAGATCATGGTCGGAATTCCCGCGGCTTCGAGCCGGCGGCGGAGGCCGTCGCGTTTTCCGTCCGCGATCTTCAGCGTGTACTGCCCCCACACGTGGGTGCGGCCGGGGGCCTCTGCGGGCACCGCCACGCCCGCGACATGCTCCAGACGGCGCGTGTAGCGCTGTGCGGCGGCGCGGCGGCGGGCGATGTGCTCGTCCAGCCGGGGCAGCTTGGCCCGCAGCACCGCGGCTTGCAGGGTGTCGAGACGCGAGTTGAACCCCACCGTTTCGTGGCGGTATCTGGTGCTTTGGCCGTGCGAGGCCAGGCATCGGATCCGCTCGGCCAGCCGGTCGTCGTCCGTGAAGAGCGCGCCGCCGTCGCCGAAGCATCCGAGTACCTTGGTGGGGAAGAACGACGTGCAGCCGATGTCTCCGATCGTGCCGGCGAAGCGGCGCGTGCCGTCGGAGAAGACGACCTCGGAGCCGAGCGACTGCGCGTTGTCCTCGATGACGCGCAGGCCCTGCGAGCCGGCGATGCGCAGGATCTCCACCATGTCTCACGGCTCGCCGAAGAGGTGCACGGGGATGATCGCCCGCGTGCGGGGCGACACGAGGCGCCGGATGCTCTCCGGGTCGATGCCGAAAGTCGCCGGATCCACGTCCGCCATGACGGGCACGCCGCCCAGCAGCGCCACCGCTTCGGCCGTGGCGGCGTAGGTGAAGGCCGGCACGATCACCTCGTCGCCCGGTGCGAGGCCTATGGCCATCAGCGCCAGGATCAGCGCGTCGGTGCCGTTGCCGCACGGCAGGGTGTGGCGCACGCCGAGGTAGTCCGACAGTTCGCGGGCAAAAGCCCCGACGGCCGGGCCGTTGATGAACGCCGATTCGGCGATCACCGAGCGCATGCCGGCATCGATCTCCGCCTTCAGCTCCTCATACTGGCCGTAGAGGTCCACCATTCTAACCGACATGCTCCAAAGGTTTTGCGGTGGACACGGGGTGTACGCGGCGTTCGAGTCCGAACGCCATCGGATGGTAGTCGCCGACAAGCCCCTCGGGCACCGTCCGGCGTATGTCGTGGAGCAGCGCCACGACGGCCCGCGCATCGAGCGGACCGAAGCCCTCGCCCGCCAGAATCCGGCGGTAGCTCTCGGTGTGCAGGTCGGTGAAGCCAGACGAGAAGTCGAACGCTTCGGTGTCGATGCTCAGTTTGCGGTAGGCCTGCATTCCCCCCCCCTCGGTATGGGGCAGGTGCCGGGGGTCGATGCTGAGGAAATAGCGCACGCGCGCACGCTCCAGCCGGAGAAATCCCGCGATGCAGTCCGCGGCCGCATAGTGCACCCGGCTTTGCACGAGGGGGCCGAAAATCCAGAGCAGCATGTCGTAGAAATGGACCCCGATGTTGGTCGCCACGCCGCCGCTTCGGGCGGTGTCGCCTTTCCACGAGGCCGCATACCACCTGCCGCGCGGCGGGACGTAGGTCAGTTCGATGTCGTAGACGCGGTCCGCCGGTCCCTCCGCCACGGCCTGCTTCAGCCGCACGATTTCGGGATGGAGGCGCAGTTGCAGTATGGTCCGCACGTTGCGGCCGCTGCTGCGTTCCGCCTCGATCATCCGGTCGATCTCCCCGGGCGTGAGACCCAGGGGTTTCTCGCAGATCACGTGCGCGCCCGCGGCGAGCCCCGCCAGCGTGTGGGGCAGGTGCATGTGGTTGGGAGTGCAGACCGTGAGGTAATCGGCGGCGCCGCGGCGCAGCTGCTGTTCGAACGAACTCCAGTCCGTGGTGAAGTCCGCCCCGGGGAAGTAGCGGTCCATGATCCCCACGCTGTCGGAAAGGTCGTGCGCCGTCGTCAGCTCATGGCCGAGTGCATGGATGGCGCCCAGGTGGCGCGGTGCGATGTAGCCGGCTACGCCTGCGATCGCGAATTTTTTTCTGCCGTCACTGTTCTCCATCTTTCCGTATGCTGTTCAGGGGGTTCACCCGCTATTCGTTCTTTCGCGTTTTCGGAGTACAAAAATATGAAAAATCGGGATATTTGTTGCGCCGCGACACGAAAAATCCGCCCCCCGTCCGGGCAACCGGATGATTGGCGGAATGTTGTATTTTTCCGACGGAACAGTTCTTTTTGTCTTCGCCGATGCATTCCTGCGTCCCGCGGCGGGACGGGAGGCCGAACGGCGCCGTTCCGCCCGGTGACCGACGGCGCCCGTCATGCGGCAACCCCGCGCACCAAGTGTGCGGAGCGCGGGGTTGCTGTCGTACCC
>VSOO01000133.1 GCA_009774895.1 Alistipes sp.
ACTTTAAACCCTCGATTACCAAATATTAGCGTTTTATGAAATTTTTCATTGATACCGCAAACCTGGCCCAGATCCGCGAGGCCAACGAAATGGGCGTGCTCGACGGCGTGACGACCAATCCGTCGCTGATGGCCAAGGAGAACATCCGCGGCGAGGAGGCATGCCGCCGCCACTACGTCGAAATCTGCAACATCGTCGATGGCGACGTGAGCGCCGAGGTGATCGCCACCGATTTCGAGGGCATGGTGCGCGAGGGCGAGGAGCTGGCCGCACTGCACCCCCGCATCGTGGTGAAACTGCCGTGCACGGCCGAGGGTATCCGCGCCGTGAAGTACTTCTCGCAGAAGGGAATCCGCACCAACTGCACGCTCGTCTTCTCGCCCGGTCAGGCGCTGCTCGCCGCCAAGGCAGGTGCGACCTACGTGTCGCCGTTCGTGGGCCGTCTGGACGACATCTGCGCCGACGGCGTGGAGCTCGTGCGCCAGATCGTGGAGATCTACCGCTACTACGGCTACGCCACCCAGGTGCTCGCCGCCTCGATCCGCCATACGCAGCACATCGTGGCCTGCCTCGATGCGGGCGCCGACGTGGCGACGTGCCCGCTCTCGGCGATCAAGGGCCTGCTGCGCCACCCGCTGACCGACAGCGGTCTGGCCGCATTCCTGGCCGACCATGCGAAGGTGAACGCATAGCCTCCGACGCAGGGAGATGCCGGGCCGCGGACGGAAGGTTTCGCGGCCCGGACTCTTTTCGGACCTCCCGGGCGGTGGCGGACGTGCGCCGCGGCCGCGAGGCGCTTTTCGTGCGGATTTGAAAGCGGGGTTTCGTAATCCCGCGATTTTTGTCTATTTTTGCGGAGCACAATATATATAAGGAATGGGATTTTTCGATCTTTTCAGAAAAAAGGAGAATCATACCCCGCAGGCCGAGGCGCCGCGGACGGAGGCTCCGGCGGTGTCCGACGGAGGCGCGGAGCGTGCTCCGCAGGTGCCCGATGCGGAGTCGCGCGGCCTTGAAACGGGGCTGGAACGCACCAAGACGGGCCTTTTTGCCAAATTGGCGCGGGCCGTGGCGGGCCGTACGACGGTCGATGCCGCCGTGCTGGACGACCTGGAGGAGGTGCTCATCACCTCCGACGTGGGGGTGGATACGACGGTGAAGATCATCGGCCGCATCGAGGAGCGCGTGGCGCGCGACAAGTACATGAACACGGCCGAGCTGAACTCCATCCTGCGCGGCGAGGTGGTGCGTCTGCTGGAGGAGGCCCACGGCTTGGAGGAGAATTTCGGGCTCGACGCCCGCGAGGGCGAGCCCTACGTGGTGATGGTCGTGGGCGTGAACGGCGCGGGCAAGACCACCACGATCGGCAAGCTGGCGGCCAAGCTCACGCAGGCGGGCCGCAAGGTGTGGATCGGCGCGGCGGACACGTTCCGCGCCGCGGCCATCGACCAGCTGGCCGTGTGGGCCGAGCGCGCCGGGGCGACGATGATCCGCCAGGAGATGGGTTCCGACCCCGCGTCGGTGGCCTACGACACGCTCCGCTCGGCCAGGGCCAACGGGGCCGACGTGGTGCTGATCGACACCGCGGGGCGTCTGCACAACAAGGTCGGACTGATGAACGAGCTGACCAAGATCCGCAACGTCATGGCCAAGGTCATTCCCGATGCGCCGCACGAGGTGATGCTCGTGCTCGACGGATCGACGGGGCAGAACGCCTTCGAGCAGGCGCGTCAGTTCACGCAGGCTACGCGCGTGACGTCGCTCGCCATCACCAAGCTCGACGGCACGGCCAAGGGCGGCGTGGTGATCGGCATCAGCGACCGTTTCCGTATTCCGGTGCGTTACATCGGCGTGGGCGAGGGGATCGACCAGCTGAGGATGTTCGACCGCACCGAGTTCGTCAATGCATTGTTCGGCCATGAAGAAAATTAACGTCATAACCCTCGGCTGTTCGAAGAATACGGTCGATTCGGAGCACCTGATGGCGCAGCTTGAGGCCGCCGGCTACACTGTGGCGGCGGACAGCGATCGCACCGATGCCAAGGTGGTGGTAATCAACACGTGCGGATTCATCGGCGACGCCAAGCAGGAGTCGATCGACATGATTCTGCGGGCTGCGGCGGCCAAGCAGGCCGGGCGGATCGAGCGGCTGTTCGTCGTCGGATGCCTCTCGGAGCGCTATGCCGACGAGCTGCGGGCCGAGCTTCCGGAGGTGGACGAGTTCTTCGGCGTGAAGGACTGGGCGGGCATCGCCCGCGCCCTGGGCGCCGAGCACCGTGCGGAGCTCGAAACCGAGCGCCGGCTGACCACGCCCGCGCACTACGCCTACCTCAAGATCGGTGAGGGATGCAACTGGAAATGCGGCTATTGCGCCATTCCGCTCATCCGGGGCCCGCACGTGTCGGTGCCCATGGAGGTGCTGGAGGAGGAGGCCCGCAAGCTGGCGGCGCGCGGCGTGCGCGAGCTGATCGTCATCGCGCAGGACACCACCTACTACGGCATCGACCTCTACGGGCGGCGGCGGCTCGCCGAGCTGCTCGAACGGCTCTGCCGCATCGAGGGCATCGAGTGGGTGCGCATCCACTACGCCTACCCCTCGGCTTTTCCCGACGACGTGGCGGAGGTCATGGCGCGCGAGCCCAAGATCTGCAAGTACCTCGACATCCCGTTCCAGCATATCTCCGACGCGCAGCTCGCGGCCATGCAGCGGCGCCACACGAAGGCCGAGGCCTATGCGCTCGTCGAGCGGCTGCGCTCGAAGGTGCCGGGACTGGCGCTGCGGACCACGCTGCTCACGGGGTATCCGGGCGAGACGGAGCGCGACTTCGCCGAGCTGGAGCAGTTCGTGCGCGACGTGCGCTTCGAGCGTCTCGGCGTCTTCGCATACTCCGAGGAGGAGGGAACCTACTCGGCGCGCCGCCTGCGGGACGACGTGCCGGAGGAGGTGAAGCGCGAACGCGCGGAGCGGATCATGGCCGTGCAGAACGAAATCGCGCGCGAGAACAACCTGCGGCGCGTGGGCGTCGTCGAGCGTACGGTCATCGACTCGCGCCAGGGCGACTTCTATGTCGGCCGGTCGCAGTACGACTCGCCCGAAGTGGATCAGGAGATCCTGATTCCCGCCGCCGGACGCCGCCTCCTGCGGGGCCGTTTCTACGACGTGCGCATCACCTCGGCCGCCGATTACGACCTTTACGGCGAAGTCGCGGGGAAATAATTTGCGTATGTACGATCTTTTGCCTATCTTTGAGAAGTAATTGCGGGCAACGTCGGAGTGCACCATGAAGGAAAAGAGCGTAATAGCCGGACTCGGGGCGCTCGTCGGGCGGCTGATCGACGAACATCGGAGCATGGGCGACCGGTGTCGCGAGCTCGCGGCGCACTGCTCGGAGGTCGAGCAGGAGAACCGCATGCTGCGGGAGCGTCTGCGGGTGCAGGAGAAGGAGCTGGCCCGCATGCAGCTCGCCGAAGGACTGGCCGGAGGCGGCCGCGACAGGGACAAGGCGCGGGCACGCGTGAACCGTTTGATGCGGGAGGTGGACAAGTGCATCGCGCTGCTGGAGTCGCAGCCCTCGGAGCACTCCTCCGGGGAGTGACCCCTGCGAGGGGGCGCTGCGGGAAAGTCCGCGGCGCATACGAAAAAGAAGAGCGATCACGTTATATCGACGAGGAGGCCCCGGCATCGGGGTGCGGTCGTCAGGACGAGCAGAAGCTATGGGCAAGCAAGCGATAAAGCTCAGAATCATGGGCAAACCCTACGCTTTCAATATCGACAGCGAGAAGGAAGAGATGTATCGGCTGGCCGAACGCGAGGTGAACGATAACCTCGTGAAGATACGCCAGGAGAAGATACAGGGGTGGGACGATACGGATTACCTGGGCATGACGGCCTTGCGCTTCGCCATCGAAAACGTGGCCATGAGACAGAGCCGCGAGGTGGGAAGCGACGACCTGAAGGCGCTCGAAGCCCTCGGGCGGCGGATCGACGAATACCTCAACACCCTCGGTCGCGAATGACCGGCGCGTTCTTTACATACCACAGGAAAAATCTACCCGCATAGATTTCCTCAAGTTTTGCGAAACTGAACACTTTTTACATTGGAGCAACTCTCGCCGCTTCAAAATCAGGCCTTGACCTCCGTCCGGAGGTGCACGTGCGCGTGCCGTTGGAAGATTGCGATCGTCGGAGCCTCCACTTTTGACTTATCGGCAGATTCGTCAAACAATACGAGGAGATCCGTGCGGGTTTTTTATTGACACCATAAAAACCAAATAACAACAACCAAAAGTGATGGGTAC
>VSOO01000134.1 GCA_009774895.1 Alistipes sp.
AAGCCTCGAATTCCATTATAGAGGTTACTGTTTTTGAAGCCCCCGCCGCACGTGCATTGCGGCGGGGTTCGCGGGGGAGGGCGAACCCAAGTTTGTTTCTGCGCCCGACTTTTCGTATCTTTGCGACTATGATCGACAGGGAAACGGTAGACCGCATCTATGCCGCCGCGAACATCGTGGAAATCATCGGCGAATACGTCACGCTCCGGCGCAAGGGCGTGAACTATCAGGCATGCTGTCCGTTCCATAACGAAAAGACCCCCTCGTTCGTCGTGTCGCCCTCGAAGGGACTCTTCAAATGCTTCGGCTGCGGAAAGGGCGGCAATGCCGTGACGTTCGTCATGGAGCACGAGGGCATCAGCTATCCCGAGGCGCTGAAGACCGTGGCCAAGCGCTACGGCATCGAGGTGCGTGAAAAGGAGCTGACGCCCGAGGAGCAGCACCGCAACGACGACCGCGAGAGCATGTTCGCCCTCAACGGCTGGGCCGCGGACTACTTCGCGGAGGTTCTCGCGGGCGATCCCGAGGGACAGAGCGTGGGCCTGGCCTATTTCCGTCAGCAGCGCGGCATGACCGACGCCACGATCCGCAAGTTCGGCCTCGGTTTCTGCCCCGGGCGCGGCGACCGCATGTCGCGCGACGCCCTGAAGGCGGGCTATCGCGAGGAGTTTCTCGTGGCGACGGGACTGTCGCTGCGGCGCGAGAGCGACGGCTCGCTCTACGACCGCTTCCGCGAGCGGGTGATCTTCCCGGTGCACAACATCTCGGGCCGCATCGTGGCGTTCGGCGGCCGCACGCTCCGCACGGACAAGAACGTGGCCAAGTACCAGAACTCGCCCGAAAGCGAAATATACAGCAAGAAACGCGAGCTCTACGGCCTTTACTTCGCGAAGAAGGCCATACAGCAGCAGGATTGCGCCATCCTGGTGGAGGGGTATTTCGACGTGATCTCCATGCACCAGGCGGGGGTGGAGAACGTGGTGGCCTCGTCGGGCACGTCGCTCACGACGGAGCAGATACGCCTCCTGAACCGCTTCACGCGCAACATCACGGTGATCTACGACGGCGACGCGGCCGGCATTCACGCCGCGCTGCGCGGCATCGACATGATCCTCGGCGAGGGCATGAACGTGCGCGTGGTGCTGCTGCCGCCCGAGGACGACCCCGACACTTTCGCGCGCCGGCTGGGCGCCGCGGGGGTGCAGGAGTACGTGCGGACCCACGAGCAGGATTTCATCACCTTCAAGGCGCGGCTGCTGATGGACGAGGCCTCGGGCGATCCGATCCGCAAGGCGGCGCTCATCGGCGACATGGTGCAGTCGGTGGCGCGGATTCCCGATCCGATACAGCGCTCCGTATACATAAAGGAGTGCGCCCGCACGATGGACATCGACGAGCAGATCCTCATCGGCGAGGTGGCCCGCAAACGCCTCGCCACGACGGGCGATCGCGAGACCGACGACTTCGTGCGGCGCCAGACGGCACTGCGCCGCGAGCCGCAGCCCGCGGCCGAGGCGGCGCGCCTCGCGGGGCCCGTGACGGCCGGAAGCAGCCAGGAGGCCCTGGAGCGCGAGCTGGTGAAATACCTGCTCAAGTACGGCCACTGCTCGTTCGACTTCAAGGAGGGCCGCAACATGGTGGCATGCAATGTGGCGGAGGTGATATTCAACGAACTCGACGCGGACCATCTGGTCTTCGCGAACCGGCTGTGCAACGAGATTCTCGACACCTACCGCGCGCAGTGGCAGGCCGTGGGCGTGGGGACGGAGGTGCCGGCGCACTATTTCCTGAACCACTCCGATCCGGAGGTGTGCAACCTGGCGGTGGACATCCTCACGTCGGACGACAACTACGTGCCGAGCGAGCTGTGGCGCCGCAAGGAGGTGCATGTCGAGAGCGACGACGAGATGCTCGCCGTGGGGGTGCCCAAGGCGGTGACGCTCTACAAATCGAAGGTGATCGAGGGGTACATCCGCGAGTTGCAGGCGCGCCTGGCGGCGGACGAGGAGCTGCCGGACGATACGCTGCGCGAGATCATGCAGCGGCTGGCGGCGCTCAACCGGGCCAAGGTGACCATTGCGCACAAATTGCAGCGATTGATTCTCTGAGAAAAAAGAGGGGCGGGGCTCGGGGTGTACACGCATCGCTGCGCATACCGTGTGCAAACAGAAAATAAACAGAAAGATGTGTAAAACAAATCGAAGATAAAAAAATTAGTTATCTTGAACCGATTCCCGTCCCTCTGCGACGGAACGGAACAAGAACCGTACCGATTCGGATATTTATGGCGGAACAGAAAAATATAAACATACGGAACAAACGCGCCACGTTCGACTACGAGATCCTGGAGGAGTTCGTGGCGGGTGTGGTGCTCGTGGGCACGGAGATCAAGTCGATCCGTGCGGGCAAGGCGTCGCTGACGGATTCGTTCTGTTATTTCGACCGGAACGAGCTGTGGATCCGCGGGGTGAACATCGCCGAATATGCGTGGGGCACATGCAACAACCATGCGCCGCGCCGCGACCGCAAGCTGCTGCTCACGGCACGCGAACTGGAAAAATTGCGCCGTGCGGGGCAGGACCGGGGCCTTACGATCGTGGGGCTGCGGCTGTTTCTGAACGAACGGGGCCTTGCGAAGATCGTCGTGGGGCTGGCACGCGGCCGCAAGGCGTACGACAAACGGGAGTACCTCAAGGAGAACGACGCCCGACGCGAAATGGACAAGGCGATGAAGGACCATCGCCGGTAGGGGGCGCCGCGGTGCGGGCCGCGGGCATCGAGGGCGCCGTTTTCGGGGCGTCGCGGTTTTTTGCCTTTGCTGCCGCCGCTGCCGGTGTTGCCGGTGTTGCCGGACGGGGTGGAGACCGTTTCCGAGCCGGCAGGATCGCATGCCCGGTGAGGGATGACGATGCCCGGATGGCTTGTTTCGAGGCGGCAGGCCCGATTGCCAGAGGACGTCTGCCTGCGTTTCGAGGGCGCTGCTTCGGAGCGGTGGACGTGCTGGCACGATGATGCCGGTCCGGGCCGACGTTCGGACTGCCTTGCAGTACTTGCGGTGTGTCTCCCGAGGCTTTTTCGCTGCTCGCGTTTGCCGGCTTCTTGTTGCCGTGGAGCGGCGTGAAGCCCCCGCGGTGGGTCGGACGGCCCGTGGCCGCGAGCGACGGCGTTCGGGGCTGAAAAAAACGATAAGAAATTGATATGGAGCAATAGAATTATGAGTCTTATACTATGCATTGAAACCGGTACGGACATCTGTTCCGTGGGGTTGGCAAAGGACGGCGAACTGGTGTCGCTGCGCGAGAGTGCCGAGGGGCGCGACCATGCCCGCCGGGTGGCCGTGTTCGCCGACGAGCTGCTGCGTGAGAACGGCATCGCACCCGGACAGCTGGATGCCGTGGCCGTGGGCAAGGGCCCCGGCTCCTATACGGGATTGCGCATCGGCGTTTCGTTCGCCAAGGGGCTGTGCTACGGGCTGGGCATTCCGCTGGTCTCCGTGGGGTCGCTCGATGCGCTGACCGAGGTGGCCCGCGAGGACCACGAGGCAGGCATCCTCTCTGTGGATGCGTGGGACCGTGCGGTGCTCTGCCCGATGGTCGATGCGCGCCGCATGGAGGTGTACACCCAGGTGTTCGATGCCGCGGGGCGCCCGCTTTCGGAGGTATCGGCCGAGGTCGTGGGACCCGAGAGCTTCGCGGCGTTCCGCACGCCGGAGCGTCCGTTCGTGATCTTCGGCAACGGTGCCCGCAAGTGCCTCGACGTGCTGCCCGATGCCCTTTTCGCGGAGGTCGCGCCCTCGGCTCGCGGCTTGGCGCGCCCGGCACAGCGGGCGCTCGACGAGGACCGCACGGAGGATATTGCCTATTTCGAACCCTTCTACCTGAAGGATTTCGTCGTCACTGCGTCGAAAAAGCGGCTTTTCTGATCCGAAGGCCGCGAGTGCGCACGCAGGTATGTCCGCAGCGTCGGTCGTGCGGTGCGCTCCGGACGGTGCCCCTTTGCCCGACGCGGTTCGGGGCGCGGAGGCGCCTCGTTCCCGTCTCGTGCGGCACGGGACGTTCCCTGCCGCGGCCTGCTGCGGCTCGGGGGCGGCAGGTCGTGCGTGCGGTGCTTCGGCCGGTCCGATTGCCGGAAAATGCGCAAGCCCCGGTCCGGATGCTCCTGAAAGGAGGTCCGGACCGGGGCTTGTCCGTGTGCCCGTTTATTACTCCGCCGCAGTCCCGCCGATGCGCTGGCGCACGACCTCGAACAGCAT
>VSOO01000135.1 GCA_009774895.1 Alistipes sp.
GTGGACCTTGCGCTGAGCGAAAACCCCACGATCAAGATCGCCGACCTCGAAGGCCGGCGCTACGACTACGTGCGCCCCCAGACTTGGGGCAACAGGAAACCGCAGATCAGCGTGGGAGGCACCTACACCCGTTCGATCGTCAAGCAGGAGATGGCCAAGGGACTCTCGTTCGGCGCCGACAACACCCTCACGGCCACGGGCGACGCCACGTGGGCCTTCTTCGCGCCGCAGATCTTCCGCACGCTCAAGCTCAACCGCACACAGATGGAGGCCGCCGTGGAGACGGCCCGCGGCTCGCGCATCACGCTGGTGGCCGACGTGAAGAAAGCTTTCTTCAACATCCTGCTGGCCGAGCAGTCGCTCGACGTGCTGCGCCAGTCGGAGGCCAACATCCGGCGCACGGTGGAGGACACCGAGCTGCGCTACCGCAACGGCCTGGCCTCGGAGTACGACCTGCTCACGGCCCAGGTGCAGCTCAGCGGCCTGAAGCCCCAGATTCTCCAGACCGAAAACTCGATCAAGGTGGCCAAGTTGCAGCTCAAGATGTACCTCTCGATCCCCGAGAACGTGGAGATCGAGGCCGCCGGAGCCCTCGACGACCAGCGCGACCGCGTGCTCACGGGCGCCGAGGGCCTGAGCGCAGACCTCACGAACAACTCCGACCTGCGCTCGCTCGACTTCCAGCGCGAGCTGCTGCGCCGCCAGCTCCGGGTCTCCAATGCCGGACGCTGGCCCACGGTGGCGGCCTTCTTCAACGCCACCTACACGGGCAACGACCTCGACATGTCGCGCCTCGGCAACTTCACGGGCGGCGGCTCGCAGGAGGCCGCACCGGGCTCGGGCAGCAAGTTCTGGTGGCAGCACCCCGTGTCGGCCGGACTGCGCGTGTCGATCCCGCTCTTCTCGGGTCTGACGAAGATGTACCAGTCGCGCCAGCTCAAGAACCAGATCGCACAGCTGGACATGCAGCGCGACTACACCGAGCAGCAGCTCGACGTGCAGATGCGCTCGGCCATCAACGACCTGCTGACGGCGCGCGAGACGATGTACGCCCAGGAACTCACCGTACAGCAGGCCGCCAAGGCCTACGACATCGCCGACACGCGCTACCGCGCCGGCGCCGGCACGATCCTGGAGCTGAACACCTCGCAGGTGAACATGGTGCAGGCGCAGCTGAGCTACTCGCAGGCCATCTACGACTACCTCACGGCCAAGGCCGAATACGACCGCATCGCCGGACGCGAACGATAGCCTGCGCCCCGGCCCCCGGAGCCACACGACACGAAAAAATATAAAACAGCAAACCATATGAAGAAGTTACTCGCAACACTGATCGTCGCCGCGGCACTCTGCGGCTGCGGACGCAAGGCGGCCCCCGTGGCTGAGGAGGAACCCAAGGTGCTCACGAAAACCGCGACGGCGCACGCCGCAACGGTCGTGCTGAGCGAAGAGTTCACCTCCGAAATCGAACCCTACAAGGAGAACGACATCACCCCCGCCGCCTCGGGCGTGCACATCGACCGCATCCTGGTCGATATAGGCTCGCGCGTGCAGCAGGGCCAGCTGCTGCTCACGCTCGACCCCACGCAGTACAACCAGCAGCTCGTGCAGCTGCGCACCGTGGAGGACGACTACAACCGCCTGAAGCCCGTATACGAAGCCGGCGGCATCTCGGCACAGCAGATCGAGCAGGCGCAGGCGCAGCTCGACGTGCAGCGCGAAGTGGTGAAGAACCTCAAGAAGAACATCGAGTTCCGTTCGCCCATCACGGGCGTGGTGACGGCCCGCAACGCCGAGGCCGGCGACCTGCTCACGGGGCAGCCCATCCTCCACGTGATGCAGATCAACCCGCTGAAGGTGATCGTCAATATCCCCGAGCAGTACTTCACCGACGTGAAGACGGGCATGCCCGTCGAGCTGAAGGCCGAACTCTTCCCCGACACGCGCTTCACGGGCACCGTGTCGCTCATCCACCCCGCGCTCGATCCGGCCACGCGCACGTTCACCGTGGAGGTGAAAGTGCCCAACAACTACGGCACGCTGCGCCCGGGCATGTACGCCCGCACGCACTTCGACATGGGCCGCAAGGAGGGCGTGCTGGTGCCCGACGTGGCCGTGCAGAAGCAGGTCGGCTCGGCCGAGCGCTACCTCTACGTCATCCGCGACGGCGTGGCCGAGCGCCGCTCGGTGAAGGTCGGACGCCAGATCGGCTCCGAAGTGGACATCCTCTCGGGCGTGGAGCCCGGCGAGGAGGTGGCCGTCACGGCGCTGTCGAAACTCGGCGACGGCGTGGAAGTGGAAGTGAAGAACGACTAAAGACCCGCAGACAATGAAAATCTACGAAAGTGCGGTACGAAAACCGATCTCGACCGTCCTGATCTTCGTGGGCGTGCTCGTCTTCGGCCTCTTCTCGCTGTCGAATCTGGCCGTGGACCAGTATCCCGAGATCGAGATCCCGCAGATCAGCGTCATCACGATGTATCCGGGCGCCAACGCCTCGGAAATCGAGACCAACATCACGCGCGTGCTGGAGGACAACCTCAACACCGTGAACAACCTCAAGAAGCTCACCTCCAAGTCGCAGGACAACGTCTCGATGATTACCGTCGAGTTCGAATACGGCTCCGACCTGAACGAGGGAGCCAACGAAATCCGCGACGTGGTGAGCCGCGTGCAGTCGATGCTTCCCGACGACGTGGACTACCCCACCATCTTCAAGTTCTCGACCTCGATGATGCCGGTGATGATGCTCGCCATCACCGCCGAGGAGAGCTACCCGGCCCTGAACAAGATCCTCGACGACAAGCTGGTGAACGTGCTGAACCGCGTGGACGGCGTGGGTGCCGTGTCGGTCATGGGCGCCCCCGAGCGCGAGGTGCAGGTGAACGTGGACCCGCAGAAGCTCGAAGCCTACAACCTCACCGTCGAGCAGCTGGGCCAGATCATCGCCGCCGAGAACGTCAATATCCCCAGCGGCACCATCGACATCGGCAACAACACCTTCAACGTGAAGGCCGACGGCGAATTCGCCCTCAGCGACGAGCTGCGCAAGGTGGTGGTGTCGAACGTCGGGGCCCGCACGATCATGCTCTCCGACGTGGCCGAAATCCGCGACACGCTGGAAAAATCCACGATGGACGAACGCGTGAACGGCCGCCGCGGCGTGCGCGTGATGTTCCAGAAGCAGTCGGGCGCCAACACGGTGAACATCGTGCGCGAAATCCAGAAGCGCCTGCCCGCGATCCAGAAGTCGCTGCCCCGCGACGTGGAGATGCAGCTCATCTTCGAGGGTTCGCAGGAGATCACCGACGCCATCGGCTCGCTCTCCGAGACGATCATGTACGCCTTCATCTTCGTGGTGCTCGTGGTCATGGTCTTCCTCGGGCGCTGGCGCGCGACCTTCATCATCTGCATGACGATCCCCGTGTCGCTGATCTGCTCGTTCATCTACCTCTATGCCACGGGCTCCACGCTGAACATCATTTCGCTCTCGTCGCTCTCGATCGCCATCGGCATGGTCGTGGACGACGCCATCGTGGTGCTCGAAAACATCACCACCCACATCGAGCGCGGCTCGAATCCGAAGGAGGCCGCCATCTACGCCACCAACGAGGTGTGGCTCTCGGTCATCGCCACCACGCTCGTGGTCGTGGCCGTCTTCCTGCCCCTGACGATGGTGCCGGGCATGGCGGGCATCCTGTTCCGCGAGCTGGGCTGGATCGTCTCGATCGTGGTGTGCGTATCGACCACCGCGGCCATCACGCTGACGCCCATGATGTCGGCCTACATCCTCAAGCTCAACGGCGGCGAACACGACTACAAGGGTCTGGGCGCCATCTACAAGCCGATCGACCGGGCGCTGACCTGGCTCGACGAGGCCTATGCCCGCGCGCTGCAATGGTGCGTATCGCACCGGCGCATCACCTTCTTCACGATGATGGCTTTCTTCGTCGTGTCGCTCGTGCTGCTCCGTGAGGTGCCCACCGAGTTCTTCCCGCCCTCGGACAACAGCCGCATCTCGGCCACCGTGAAGCTCGAACAGAACCTCTCGGTGGAGTACACGGCCCGCATCGCGCGGCAGATCGACAGCACGATCTACGCCCGCTTCCCCGAGGTGGAGCTCGTGTCGGCCTCGGCCGGCGCCAACTCGTCGGACAACGCCTTCGCCGCCATGCAGACCACCGGTTCGCACATCATCAACTACAACATGCGTCTGTCGGACAT
>VSOO01000136.1:0-1296 GCA_009774895.1 Alistipes sp.
GCATCTACCCTTCGTTCGTCGAGACCGTGGGACTGGCGGTAGACGGCACGCCCATGCGCATCACGAGCGTCGCCGGGGGCTTCCCGGCCGCCCAGACCTTCCTCGAAGTGAAAGCGCTGGAGGTGGCCATGGCGATCGAGAACGGCGCCGACGAGGTGGACATCGTGCTCAACGTGGGCCGCATGCTCACGGGCGAATACGACGAGGCGGCCAACGAAGTGGAGGTCATCCGCGCCGAAACGGACCCCGAAGTCGTACTGAAAGTGATTATCGAGTCGGGAGCGCTCAAAACCCCCGAACTGATCCGCAAGGCATCGCTGCTGTCGATGTTCGCGGGCGCCGACTTCGTGAAAACCTCGACGGGCAAGATCGACGTAGCGGCCACGCCCGAGGCGGCCGTGGTGATGTGCCACGCCATCCGCGACTACTACGAAAAGACGGGCCGCAAGGTCGGCTTCAAGGCCGCCGGCGGCGTGCGCACGCCCCAGGATGCGGTGCTTTACTACACCATCGTCCGTGAGATCCTCGGCGAGGAGTGGTGCACGACCGACCTGTTCCGCATCGGCGCTTCGTCCGCTGCGAACAACCTCCTCTCGGCCATCGAGGGTCATGAAGTAAAGTACTTCTGATCGGGGTTCGAACGGAGCGGAGCATCCGTAAGCAATTCGTGAAAAAAGGTTCGCGGGCAATTGCCCGCGAACCTTTTTTCACGCCCGCTCCGCCGCATTCGCTCCGCCCGAAACGGGAAAAAACCGGCTGCCCGTAAACCCGGCAGCAGAAAACCCACGCAATGCAGTGCGTTGAACATCAGGCCTCCGCATAAACCGGAAAAATCCGGCCGCCCGTAATCCCGCCGCAGCAATAACCGCGCGCAATACGACACGTTCCGCATCCGGCATTCGTTTCATGCGAACGCCTTTCGGAGCGGTCCTGCCGTGAATCTACCGCACGCCCTGCGGAGCAGATGCTGCGGCGTCGCTGCGTTCGCCGCCGGCCGGAGCGGCACCCGACAAGGCTCCCCCGCTATCGACCGATCCCGGCGCAGCAGTGGCCCGCACCTCCGTAGCGGCAGCCTCCGCCACACCGCCCCCTTTTGCCACGGACCCAGCTACGGACCCAGCCGGCGCCTCGGCCTCATCCGCAGCGGCCGGCTGCGAACCGGAAACGCTGTCCGGACCGGCATCCGACGCGCGGCCACCCTTTTCTGCCGCCTGCGTCGCATCGGCCTCTCCGTTCGTCGCGGTTGCCGCCGCAGGCCTCCGGGCGACGAAACAGAGCGAAGCGTAACGCCCCGCA
>VSOO01000136.1:1306-4161 GCA_009774895.1 Alistipes sp.
ATATTTTCTAATCATGGTCGGATAACTTTTTATCGTCGGACTCCGCGGCAGCAGAAGCCCCGTCCGCGGATTGCGGAGCCTCCCCCGGACAGGCCGACCGCAGCGAATCCGCCGCGCTTTCGGCCTCCTCGCTTCCGGAGTCCTCCGGGCCCGTCGCATCTCCCGCCGCCGCATCGAGCACCTCGACCGCACGCCGCATTACCGGATCGACGGGATAGATATTGGCATAGAATCCGCTCTCCTCCAACAAGGTATTGCGGCCGATGTAGGCCCTGAGCTGGGCTTGGAGGAGCTTGTGCGAGCGGTCGATGTCGCGGTAGTCGGGCGCCACGCCCTCGGACGCGGCATAGCGCACGAAGTCGTCGAGCAGAGTGCGGTCGCTGTCGAGCAGCCGCATCAGGCCCGCCACGGTAGCCACGCGTCCGAGCTCGTCACGGTGACGGTCGGCATAGCGCAGCGTATAGCGGAACAGGATGTTGCGCCCCACGACCTCGATGAAGTAGGGCGTGATGTCCGTAGTGTCGGCCGGCACGAACAGGTCGGGCATGATGCCGCCGCCCCCGTAGACCACCTTGCCGCCGGGCGTCACGCGCCGCAGCGAGTCGGCGAAACGGATGCTGTCGGCCGTGAAGAATTCGTTGTTCTCGTAACGGTGCAGCATGTCGGCCGCATATCCCTCGGCATCGCCGCGGGTGTAGGGCTTCTGGATCGAACGGCCCGTGGGGGTATAGTAGCGCGCCGTGGTCAGCCGCAGGGCCGAACCGTCGGCATAGGGTATCTGCTGCTGCACGAGGCCCTTGCCGAAGGAGCGGCGGCCGATGATCGTGCCGCGGTCGTTGTCCTGCAACGCCCCGGCCAGAATCTCGCTCGACGAGGCGCTGCCCTCGTCGATGAGCACCGCCACCTCCAGTTCGCTCGCCGAACCCGTGCCGTCGGCGTACTCGCGCACCTGCTCGCCGCGGCGATCCTCGGTGTAGACGATCAGCTGTCCCTCGTGCAGGAACTCGTTGGCGATCATGATGGCCTGGTCGAGGTAGCCGCCGGCGTTGCCCCGCAGGTCGAAGATCAGCTTGCGCATGCCCTCGGTCCGCAGGCGGAGCATGGCGAGGAGCAGCTCCTGGTAGGAGGTGCGCGCGAACTGACCGAGGCGGATGAAGCCGATGTCGTCGGTGAGCATGAACGCCGCCTCGATGCTCTTGATGGGGATGGCGTCGCGCACCACCTCCACCACTACCGAATCGGCGATGTCCGCACGGCGGAGCGTCAGGCGCACCCGCGTGCCGCGCTCGCCGCGCAGCATCCTGACGACCTGCGGCTGGGGAATCTGCCGTCCGGCCACGAGCGAGTCGTCGATGCGCACGATGCGGTCGCCGGAGCGGAGCCCCGCGCGGTCGCTCGGGCCGCCCGCGATGACGTTGAGCACCACCACCGTGTCGGGCACCATGTTGAACACGATGCCTATGCCGTCGAATTCGCCGTCGAGGGGTTCGTTGATGCGCTGCATCTCCTCGCGCGGAATGTAGACCGAGTGGGGGTCGAGCTCCTCGACCAGCAGCGGGATGACCCGCTCGGCGAGCGAGTCGATCGACACGGAATCGACATAGCGGCGCTCGATGAGCGCCATCGTGTATTCGAGTTTGCTGCCGGGCGAGGCGAGGCGCACCAGGGCGTCGCCGAGTTCCGTGCGGCCGTTGTTGCGGCCCCAGAAGAATCCCGCCCAGAGTCCGAGGACAATGGCCGCGAAGAGCAGCAGCGGAAGCAGCAGGTTGTGTTTCGTTTTCGTATTCATGCTACGGCATTGCGCGCACGGCCGCGGCCGTGCGGATTACTTGTTCTTGAACGTATAGCTCAGCCCCACGCTCAGCAGCGTCTGGGTCTGCACGTCGAGGTGCTGGGCCCGGTTGTAGTAGAGCTGGAAGCTGAGCACGGTCGAGAGGAAGCGCGTGGCCTTGATCTCGATCGTATTCTCCCAGCGCACCGTGGGATGGATCGCCAGCATGGGTTTGTCCAGCGCGTCGGGATTCTCCTGCGACGACCAGGCCTCGTAGGCATCGACGAACGCGTGGTAGTCCGAGTACTTGTTGCGCTGGCCGACGCTCGTGATCCAGCCGTAGAATCCGAAGAGCGTGGTGCGGTAGCGGATCACGCCCCGCTTGCCGAAGGTGCGGTCGTAGTCGATCTGGATCGAGGAACCGCCCTCCCACTTCGACGTCTTGGCGGGATCCTCCAGACCGTAGAGGTAGCCGTTCTCGCGAATGGCGGCATTCTCCACGAACGTACCGCTGAGGGCCAGCGGCGAAAGGTTCACCGTGAAGGGCCACTTGGCGTTGGGCGACTTGTAGGTCACACCGAGCGACGCATCGA
Organism: Alistipes sp.; assembly: GCA_009774895.1. Classification (GTDB taxonomy): domain Bacteria; phylum Bacteroidota; class Bacteroidia; order Bacteroidales; family Rikenellaceae; genus Alistipes. Next base: position 3,671 of record VSOO01000136.1, read on the forward strand.
AATAACCCGGCGTGAGGAAGGTGCTCTTGCGGTCGGATACCTTCTGCTCCGTACGCGAAATGTAGCCGTTGGCGAACTGGCTTCGGAACTTGAGGATCGAACCGTAGGACCAGTTTCGTGCCATACGGAACGAGGGAGCCGTGGAAATGAGGAATTCGTCCTGATTCTTGAACCAGATGCCGTCGCTCGACGTGGATCCGTCGTCGGACGTGGTCTCGACCTTCATGCGGTTGTAGCCGAACTTGGCCTCGAATTTGGTTTCGACGGTGAAGAGGTTCTTCGTGAAGGTATGGTGCAGGAACGCCGTGGCGATCATCGCGATGGAGTTGTCACCGCCCGAGGTCTCGATCCACGGGTCGTTGTACGAGGTCAGCGTGCCCTGCAAGCCGCCGCCGAATTCGAGGAAGTTGCGCTCGCGGCGTATAGCCGCACGCTCGGCGCGGTACTTCGCGCGGTTGAAGAATTCCGTCTCGACCGGAGTGGATCTGATC